>JBLINE010000183.1:0-3004 GCA_047638895.1 Lysobacterales bacterium | reverse complement strand
TAGCGCAGTCGATGTTGATATTATTTTGGGATGATCGTAAGGGAGGTTTTTATTTTACAGCTCATGATTCCGAAGTTCTTTTGTTTCAGCAAAAAGAAATCTATGATGGTGCTATTCCGTCCGGGAATTCTATGGCAGCAATGGTTTTGGTGAGGCTATCACATATTACATTTGATTCAGTATTTAATAAAAAGTTAGAAGAAATGTTTAAAATATTTTCGAGTAGTCTTAAAAAACGTCCCTCAGCGTATGCACAAATGTTAAGTGCGTTTAGTTTTGTTATTGGACCATCGGTTGAGATTGTTATTGCAGAGGGAAAAGAATTCGGAATTAAGGAGGAAGTCTTAAAATATATTGCTGAAGAATATATTCCAAATGGTGTTATACTTTTAAGACCATTTAAGACTAAGGAACGTGAGATTCTTACATCAATGGCTTCTTTTGTTGAGAAACAACAGCCGTTAAAAGATAAGACAACAGTATACGTGTGCCAAAATCATGTATGTAAGTTGCCTGTAACAAATATAGAAGACCTACAAAAGGTGCTTAAGCCGTTAGTGAGAGAAGATAATGATTAAAGGGATTAAGATATTACTAAAAGTATTTTTAGGCGTTTTCGTAGTAAGTGTTATCGTGTTGGTTATTGCTTTTCAAAAATTTGATATTAACAAGTACAAACCTCAAATAATTAAAAAAGTAAGTAGTCAGTTAAAAAGACAGGTACGTATTGATGACATTAAGCTTAAGTTTGACTTCACACAAGGTGTCTCAATTAAGTTAACTGGCGTAAAGGTGGCTGATGATCGTCAATTTTCTGCTAAAGATGTATTTTCTGTTGATACTATTAGTTTAACGGTTGATTTGAAGGCTTATTTTGCAGAGAAGCAAATTTCTATTACACAAATTAATATTTTAAATCCTGAGTTATTTATTGTCGAGCATTTTGAACAGGGAAATAGTTTAACTGCGTTGGCTGATAGTTTGAATCAAAATGAAACTGCTGAAAAAGGCAAGTATGTTTCTGTAAAGAAGGTTAAGGAAGATGTTATATTCCCAGAGTTATTGATTAAATCACTCAAGATTAAAGGTGCTCATATAACATATGAGCGGCATGTAAATGGTATTGTTGAGAAGCTATTTTTTAAAGATATTTCTCTTAAGACGGCAAATTTCTCACTTGAGTCACCATTTAAGTTTAAAATGACAGGAGCTTTATTGAGTAATGAAGAAAATATTTCAGTAAAAGGCCTTGCGAGGCTTGATTTACTACGGGATCAATTTAGGTTTGATGATTTACAAATTGAAACAAATGTAGGAACAATGAGTTACAAATATTTAAAAGCATTGGTGCCTTCTTTAGATGAATTGGGTTTACGTAAGGATTATTTTGCTAAAGTAAATCTTACTGTGGATCAAATAATATTTGATAGAGGACGATTACCAGTGATTAGTCTTAATGGAAATGTGAAGAATGGGTACCTACATTTTGATGCTTTAAATGAGCCTTTAACTGATATGTCTTTCTCTTTCACAATGACTAATAAGGACTTTCAAATTAATGATATCCTAATTAAAACTTATGGAGGGGAAATTGTTGGTTCTGTTAGTATTAGTGACATAATTAGTAATCCATATTTATCGACGGACGTTCAGTTTAAAGATCTAGCTATAGAGCAAGTGCTTAAAGATTATGATTTGCCAATTAATATTGAAGGAGGGTTAGTGTTTGATGCTAAAGTAAAAGGAGCTATGGGTTCTTTACCTGAGGTAGTTATTGGTGATGTTAATGCTATTGTTATGGAAGGTAAATTGATTGATGTTAATATTCTTAATATGATATTAAGGCAATTGGATGTACTTCCATATCTTACGCAGCAACTTACTAATAAATTATCAGAGAAGTATAAAGAAAATTTAATAGTTAAAGATACAGTGTTGGAAGTTGTAATTTTTGATAGTAAAATTAAAGAAAATAAGTTGTATTATACGGCTCAAATAAAATCAGAAGATTTTGAGGTTTTATTAAATGGAGTTGTTGGGCTTAATCAGCAGGTAACGATTGATACACAATTTTATATATCAGAAGAATTAAGCAAGTCTTTTGTAGAAGAAGTTGTTGATCTTGAAGCGTTATTGGATAACAAGAAGCGAATAAATGTACCTTTAAAGGCGTATAATGGACCGTTAAACGCTATAAAAATACTGCCTGATCTAAAAGTTATTGGGGAGAAAATAATCAAGGCCAAAGGAAAAAAAGAATTACGTAATGTGATTCATAAGGCATTGAATATTGATGATTCACCTGCACATGTAGAATCAAATCCTGAAAATAGGGAGCTTAAACCAAAGCCTAAGCCAACTTTGGAGCAACAGTTGCTCGATACTATCATTAATGAAATACCAATTTTCAGATGATAAGTTGATGAAAAATTATATTTTTAAATAAATGATTAATTAATTGGCATCTGTTTTAGATCTATATATAATTAAGGAAGTTAAAACTTGATGACATAAGGGTGCGATACGTGAAATTAAATAATTTAAATATTGAAGTAGCAAAGGACGACTGCAAAGGGTCGTTTTTGTTGTGTCTAGGTGCTATTTTATGATAAAGCAAAGTAATAATCGATTAATGACTGCAGATGAGCGTTCTAATTTACGTGTTAAAGAAAATAAACGGGTTGCATGGTTTGTTCAAAATAGTGATCAAAAAGGTTTTGGGCATATTCGAAATATTAGTACAACGGGAATGTTGTTTGAAACAGATGAAATAGTCGACTTAAAACAATCACGTGTGATATCATTTTTTTCTGATATGGGGCAAGAGAATTTTGTACCACAAAGAGGAAAATTGATTTGGTCGAAGCCAAAAATAAAATCTAAAAATAATTATTTGTGTGGTGTTGAATTTGTTGAACCAAAAGAATATGTATTACCTAAATTACGTAAACGAATTGAAAAACATATTGGGCGAGTGAATAGAATGAGATACGCAAACATAATT
>JBLINE010000182.1:0-3007 GCA_047638895.1 Lysobacterales bacterium | reverse complement strand
ATCTAGTAATGTTTTTCTTGATTTGGGTTCTGCACTGTTGGTTTGATCGTGCATAATTTTGTCATAGCGAGGTTTATTTGGATTGATATACAATAAGCCGAAATGAGTTTTTTCATTATTACTTATTTTAAAGGCATTTTCTAAGCTTGTCGGATCATGTTCAACGATTTCTGTTTTCTCTGCTAAGCGTTTATCTGGAGCAATTCCTTTTTCATGGTTTAAAAATGAAAACCAAGATGTTGTCTTATGATCAAAGTTGTTTGGATCAAAGTGTGGACAACGTTGTGTTACATGAATAAGTGAAAATCCTTGATGTTGGTAAGCCGCTTCGAGTGTTTTAACAAAATGATCTGGCATCCAATCAGCTGTGGTAGCAACAAAAGATGCGCCTACTCCTAAAACAAGATTAACAGGGTTAATAGGATCTAGGTATGTTCCTGCTGGTTGTGTATTTGTTTTATGTCCTTTACGTGTTGTCGGTGATGTTTGGCTTTTTGTTAAAGCGTAAAGTTCATTGTCATACAAAATAAAAGTACAATTAAAATTTTTATTGATTCCATGAATAAGATGGTTTCCACCAATGCTAATGGCATCGCCATCCCCAGAATGAATGAAAATATTTAAATCTGGTCGAGCAAGTGATAGTCCTGTTGCAACGGGGATTGCACGACCGTGAATGGAATGAACACCATAGGAATTAATATAAAAGGAAGCTCGCCCAGAGCACCCAATTCCAGATATGTTAACAGTCTCATGAGGTTGAATTTGTTTATTTACCATGAAACGTTTAAGTCCCATAATAATACTAAAATCACCGCATCCCGCACACCATCGTGGATTTTCAGTGTTTAGATCTTTAATAGTAAATTCAGGTTTTGTAGCTTCGTCTTGGGTTTTCATGTCCATCTAAACATTCCTTAATGCGTTGTTCAATAGTTTTTGGTGCAATTGGTCGTCCAGTTGCTCTAGAAATAACAGGCTGAACATCAACTAGCGTTTTTGTACGTAAAAACATGGCTAGTGGTGGTCGTTTGTTGTGATGGCCATAAGCGCCTTCAACAGTAATGACTTTTTTAAATCTTGAAAGGACTTCTGACATAAGTACTGGTAATGGATAAATAATACGTAGTGAAATCCCACCAACCTTAAGTCCTTGTTTTTGACAGCTTTCAACAGCTTCAATTAACGAGCCTTGTGTGCTTCCCCATCCGATAACTAAAACATCTCCCTCGGTTACTCCGCCAATCATTTTTGGTTCTTTTAAAGCGTGGCGAACAAGGTGTACTTTATCGTTTCTAATTTCATGGGAACGTGAGTTTGTTTTTGCAAAATAGTTAACAGATCCTTTTTCGTCAGTGTTTAAACCAGTAATTCTTCTCATGTGATCTGGCGTTCCAGGTTTTGATTGGTCTGTTCGAACCATTTGAATATCATCTGGAAGGCGTTTAATGTCAAAATGATCAAGAACGTGATCTGGAATGTCGTTGACGTCTTCTCCAATTTCATTAACTTCTGGTTTATCAATAACGGTATAGCTGTTGGCGATTTGGAAATCACTCATAATAAATACAGGAAGTCGTAATTTTTCTGCCAAATAACGGGCCATAAGTGGAGCGTAAAAACAATCGATAACATTACCAACGCTAATAACAATTTTTGTGTTGTCTCCATGGCATCCGTAAATAGCAGCCAAAAGGTCTGATTGTTCTGTTTTTGTTGGCATTCCCGTTGAAGGTCCTGATCGTTGGACATCAATAATAATAGCTGGAACTTCTGCAACAGCAGCATAGCCAATAAATTCTTGTTTTAATGAAAGGCCAGGTCCTGATGTAGCTGTTACTGCTGGAACGCCTCCATAATAAGCGCCTACAGCGGCTCCAATAGCTGAAATTTCATCTTCAGCTTGATGAACTAGTCCTCCATAATTTGGAAGTGTTTTTGCTAATGTATGCATAATCGAAGATGCTGGCGTTATTGGATATCCAGAAAAAACTTTAATACCGGCATCAATAATCCCCATGCTCATTGCCGTATTTCCATCAATTAAGATTTGATCTCTTTTCGGATTATCTGCACTAACACTAGATTCTACTTTAAATGAAAAATTAATATTTTTTTCTGCATATTCATGTCCGTAGTGGAAGATTTCAATGTTTTTATTCAACACATCTTCTTTTAATTTTTTTCCAAAAGTAGCTTGAATTTCTTGAATAATGATTTCTTCAGGCATGCTATAAATTTTACTTAATATTCCTAGGAAATACATATTTCGACCACGATTGGACAAAGCTTTCATTAAATCAAGGGCTTCTTTAGAAATATCAAAAGGATAAACGTTTAAACCTAGCTTTGCACAGCGCTTACATATTTCCTCAAATGAATCTTCTTTGTTATTCTTTTTGTCAGTCATATCTAAAAGAACTCGGCAGTTTTCACTTTGTTCTTCGTCATCTAAGCGGCGATCTAAAACAATTTCATGTTGAGCTAAAATAAGATCTGTGTTACTTCCAATATTTGTGATTGGTTTATCGGCTACACGGATAATAGTTCCTGATAATGCAGGACGTGTTCTTGCTGGAGGGCTGATTTCAGCAGGAATCATAGGTTCAATGAAAACATATCGCCCAGTATGAGCAAAAGCTTTTATTAGAATGTCGCCAGCTTTTTGAGCTCCAAAGCCTGCGTCCATTAAAAGTTCGAATCGCGAGATGTGTTGTATTTCTTCTGACATGCTTCTATTAATTTCTTGATTTTTAAAATTTCTGAAGGAAAACTAAACTCATTGATTCCATCATATCACTTTAGGTATGCTGTGCAATATTAAAATGAACTTTTTTTAATCACAATTTTCTATCTTATTTGGACGAACAAGGCATATTCGGTCGTAAATCTTTTAGTTCTTTCATCATTGTTTTACTTACTTGATCTTGCGCAAAATAATTTGATTCTTTAGAAGATTTAGCAAGGATTTCTTCGATGGCATAATCTGATTTTATAGTGAAACCTG
>JBLINE010000181.1:0-3037 GCA_047638895.1 Lysobacterales bacterium | reverse complement strand
ACAGAGATATACTCAAAATTCGCAGCCACACTTACAGCTACATTCGCCACAAGCGTCCATGGTGTTGTTGTCCAAATTAGTAATGACACCTTCTTATCTGTATCAATGAATTTTTTTGCGTCATTTACTTCGAATTTTACATACGCTGCCGTCGATGTATGATCCTCATGCTCAACTTCAGCTTCCGCTAAAGCAGTCTCACATTGGTAACACCAATTAACAGGCTTAAGGCCACGATAAATGTATCCGTCCGTCGTCAATTTCTCAAGTGATTTTAAAATCCAATGTTCATAATCTTTATCAAGTGTTAAATAAGGATTTTCCCAATCACCAAAAACACCTAAACGCTTAAACTGATCACGCTGAATACCTACATATTTCATCGCATAATCATGCGCGCTTTTACGAAACTCAACACAATCAACATCACTCTTACGTTTTTTAAGTTCTTTAAGTAATTGATGCTCAATCGGAAGGCCATGACAATCCCACCCTGGAACATAGTGGCTATCAAATCCTGACATCGCTTTATATTTAACAATAAAATCTTTTATGATTTTATTTAAAGCATGACCAATATGAATATTACCATTCGCATATGGAGGCCCATCATGAAGAATAAACTGAGGCTTATTCGCACCTTGAGCTTTAATCTTGCCATACAAATCCATAGCCTCCCATTTCTCTACGTACTTAGGCTCTTTTTGAGCTAAACCAGCGCGCATTGAAAAAGGTGTTTTAGGTAAATTTAATGTTTTTTGGAAATTTATTTCTTCGCTCATAATAATCTATATTTCTGTTACTTGATGTACTTCCCAATTATAGGAGCAAGCTCCTTCTTCTTAGATTCGGGGATTATACTAGAATCTGTCACAATTGCAAATTTTAATGCATCAGATGCTGAGAATTCAGTAAGAGCACCAATCCTTGGAATCGCAATACTTAATATTTCCTTAGCTTTAGCTACATTCTTGCTTAAATATTCCAAAATCATTTCTAAAGTTACCGTGTCATGCTCTGGATGCCAACAATCGTAATCCGTTACAGCAGCTAGAGTTGCATAAGAAATTTCAGCTTCACGTGCCAATTTTGCCTCAGTTACGTTGGTCATACCAATAATATCCATACCCCAACTACGATAAAGGTTTGATTCTGCTCTTGTCGAGAATTGAGGCCCTTCCATCACAATATACGTACCATCTTTATGAACCGTAGCATCAACCTCACAAGCGCTTTCATATATTATAGCAGATATCTCAGGTGAGATAGGATCAGCGAAAGCTACGTGAGCCACAATACCACCTGTAAAAAACGATGTTTCACGGTCTTTAAGTGTGCGATCCACAAATTGATCTGGTACAACAAAATCCATTGGCTTAATTTCTTCTTTTAATGACCCACATGCTGAAACAGACACAATCGCCTCAACACCCAAACGCTTCAGTTCATAAATATTAGCACGGTAATTTATCTCACTTGGGGAAATATGATGCCCACGTCCATGACGTGCTAAGAAAACAACATCTACACCATAAAATGTTCCGCTCACAATTTTATCTGAAGGCTTTCCAAACGGTGTATCAAAAATATCAAGTGTCTCTACATTCTCAAGACCTTCAAGTTCATATAATCCACTACCACCAATAATTCCAATCTTTGCCATTTTTTACTCCTACTTTGCTAATGTCTTTGATCGCTTCTTTGCTGCACGAAGCGCATTATTAAATGTTTTATCTAACTTACCTTTTTTAAATTCATTTAAAGCTGCTGCCGTCGTTCCACCTTTAGATGTTACAGCTTCACGTAAAACACTAGCTTCTTCATCAGATTGATCAAGTAAATCTAAACTACCACGCAATGTTTGCATGACTAACTTTTTAGCATCCTTATCTTTTAAACCAACCGCTTTAGCTGATTTAATAAATAACTCTGCAAATAAAAATACATAGGCAGGACCACTACCAGAAACGGCCGTTACAGCGTCGATCATGTTCTCATCAACAATAACTGTTTGACCAACGCTTTTAAGTAAATCAGATGTTCTCTTAAGATCACCGCGTGTCGCATTCTTACCCGCCGCAAGCGCTGTTATACCTTGAGATATTTGAGCTGGTAAATTTGGCATTGTACGCACAACTTTTACGCCTTGCCCAAGCGCCTTCTCTATATAACGACATGTAATACCTGCCGCAATAGAAACAACAATATGTCTTTTTGTAATATACGGTTTAATAGCTGCTAAAACAACTGTGAAACTTTGTGGCTTAACGGCTAGTAAAATAATATCTGAGGAGGTAATTGTTTTTTCAAGATCTGTAATATTTACTTTATATTTTGTTTTTATTTTGCGCGCACGTTTTTTATCAGCTTCACATACATTTACTTTATACGTTTTATAAATGCCTGCAAGAATAGCAGCACCCATATTACCTGCGCCAATCATTCCGACTGTTTGTTTCATAATGTTATCCTTTTTGATAATACATATTATGCTGTATAGGTCGCTCGCAAATGACCCCTACGTTTTAAAAATAGCACTTCCCACACGAACCATATTAGAACCTTCTTCAATCGCTATCTTAAAATCTCCGCTCATACCCATTGATAAATGAATCATTTCAATATTATTTGAACCTCTATAACGATCCTTCGCTACATCAAAAATATTCTTTAAATCTTTGAACGTTGTGCGCACAACTGTCTCTTCAGCTTCATATGGTGCCATTGTCATCAAACCTTTAACATGGACATGACTTAAAGAGCGTGCATGATCAAGTAAAACATAAACATTATTTTGATCTATACCAAATTTTTGTTCTTCGTTGGCGACATTTACTTGAATTAATATATCCATAACCTTACCCAAGTTAAGCGCTTGTTTTTGAATCTCATCGACAAGTTTTATAGAATCAACCGAATGGATAAGATCAAAATGCTCAATAGCCAACTTAGCTTTATTGCTTTGCAGGTGGCCAATAAGATGTTTAGTTGCTTTATTAAGATTGGAAATATGTGGGAATTTCTCAAGCGCCACTTG
>JBLINE010000180.1:0-3045 GCA_047638895.1 Lysobacterales bacterium | reverse complement strand
TTAAAATCTTTAATTGTTTATTCTTATACACTGTAAATGCGTTAGACCACGGTGATAAGCCCCTCACTAAGTTCAACACATTAACAGCTGGCTTATTCCAATCAATACGTGCTAATTGTTTACTCATCTTCTTAGCATAGGTTACATCCGCTTCGTTTTGTTCTTGGGGCTTTACTTTATCATTAGATACTTGATCTAAGGACTCAATTAAGAATGAAGGTCCTTTAAGCATCATTTGTTTACGAATATCATTAGCTGTATCACTTAGCTTAATTGGAATCTCTTTTTGTGTTAATATATCCCCAGCATCCATCTTAACATCCATAAGCATTACAGTTAAACCAGTTAAGTCATCACCATTAATCACCGCCCAGTTAATAGGCGCTGCACCACGATATTTTGGCAATAAAGAACCATGCACGTTTATCGAATGTTTCTTTGGAATGTCTAAGACAGCCTTTGGCAATATACGCCCATAAGCAATAACAATAAAATAATCTGCTTTATATGAGGCTAATTTTAAAATAACATCATCATCAAAAGCTGTAGGTTGCAGAACATCAATATTATTCTTTAATGCTGTTTCTTTTATAGGAGAGAGAATAACCTTCATCCCACGCCCTTTCGGACGATCAGGTTGAGTTACTGTAGCAACAACATCATAATGAGAAGCTATTAATGCTTCTAAATGAACATTCGCAAAATCATCACTGCCAAAAAATACAATCTTCATATTAACTTAACTATCCTTTATTTAATCTTTCTAAGAATCCACATCAATACCAACAATCACACGACTTGGTTTTTTAATTTGCTGTACTTTACTTTTAAGTAGCGTCATCACGTTTTCTATTGTCTTTGATTTAAGCATTATAGTATAACGAAACCTTTCCTTCAATCGTCCATTTACATCATCATATGGCTCTAGAATATCTAAATCACCATCTGCGTTAACCATAGCGTTATACACATCCTTCATGTACTCTTCAAGTCTTTCCTCATCATTACCACGGGCTGAAAAAGTTATTATATACTGATAAGGTGGATAGCCCAATTCTTCGCGATGTTTAAGTTCTTGTTTATAAAAATCTTCTGTCGATTGATTCTCTAAACTTTGCATCAGATAATGATCACGCATAAAAGTTTGTACCATAACTGGGCACCCTAAAAATCTTAATTCATTAACCCATTGAAACACATGATTAAATGATCTGAAATCAAAAGCATTAATGAGCGTATCAACATTTACAACCACAATCAAATCTGCCTTAAACCACTTTTGCTTAACTATTGTCGGAACCCCAATAACAATTTGTACCTTAGGATCCTTCTTATCATCAGGACCAAATAAACCAACCTTACGGCTCGGATGAGATTTATTCATTAAATACGTTAAACGCTCCACCTTACTTTTCTTAGCTTCTACCTCACCTTCTTCTTTAAATGGAATAAAATCACGCTTATTGACAATCATCACAACATATCCACCCGCCTCAATCGTTTGTTCGATACGCTTATAAACCGGAATAGATAATGATGATACTTTATTTGGATTATAACCTAACATATCCACAGTCTGTAATGACTCAATCTTTGCTTCTTTAAATCGTCTTATCGTCCATTTATTTTGCTGAGCCTTATACCACAGCTCAACACTCGGTAAAGTTGATAACCATAATGTATCTATCTTCTCATTATGCGAACGCATCATAACCACATCACGTACATGATAATGTGGTGATTGCTCTTCTTTATACGCACTATTTGATTCATCAAAAATAACAATAGCACCTAAGTTTTTACATCGCGTAAAGACAGCTGAACGTGTTCCCACCATAATGCAAGGTTGCACTTGATGGTGGCGATGATAAACTTCTGCCTCTTGTGCCAACGTGAGTTTCTTATCAGATGCGATAAGATATTTATGAAAACATATATCTATCTTCTCTTGCATCTGACCCACCTGATACTTTTCAGGTAGCAAAACTAAAACACTTTGTTCAAGTTTAATATACTTTTGTATTAAGTCATTAAAAGCCGCCCATTTCAAACTCTCTTCTGTTAAGCCATGAACTAGTGTATGGGATGCTTTTGTAGAAAGTTCTTCTCGCTGGTATTTTGCAACTGGTTTGCCTTTACCAATGAAATTAGGCAACATTATTTCAAGTGATTCACCCATAGAGCACCCACAGTGATCACTTATATTTCGAGCAAGTGCTACCGATGATTCATCAAGAATTGGTGTGCCGTCTAACACTTCAATAATATTGCTCAAGCTTTCATACTGACTCATCCCTTGAAAGCCAACAACATAACCAATCACTTTACGTCGATTAAATAAAACACGCACACGAACGCCAACTGCAATGCGTTTTTGCATACCAGGTTGTACTGCATAATCAAAATGCGTATCAAGTGGCACGCCACTGATAACAACTAATGCTATATTCTTTTTCATGTGATTAAATTGACAATATCTTTAACAGCAAATGGACGAGCGATTTCTTTAGTCTTCATTAAAACCGTCGAATAGACATCTTGGGAAGTGCGTAGCTTATCAAGTTCACAAGCAATATCAGGAATACTACACCCACTTATACCAACACCATAAGTTGCTAGTACTTTGATATTCCCAGTTTCCTGACCAGGAATAGGGTTGAAGAAAATTAATGGCAACTGTGTTACAAGTGCTTCAGAAATCGATAGCCCACCAGGCTTTGTAACCATAGCATTTGATAGTGCCATAAGTTCATGCATATTATCCACTAACCCAAAAACTTTTGCGTTAGCGTATTTCTTATCAGTCAGCGTCTTAAATAATGTCTTATTATGTCCACAAACAACAACCACTTGAAATTCATCTAGTTCACGAATGATTTCTTCAATAGGACCAATACCGAAAGAACCTGTTGCAACAAGAACAGTAAATCGATCTTTTTCAAGACCCATAGAGCTTTTAAGCTCTGCTACATCATAAGCCGCTGAGAAACGTTCATTGGTTGGAATACCTGTAACTGTCACCTTATTTTCAGGAATGCCTAATGT
>JBLINE010000179.1:0-3063 GCA_047638895.1 Lysobacterales bacterium | reverse complement strand
TCGAGATCTTTCTGTGAAACAAGATCATCACGTAAGAGTATTGATGTTAATCGATCTTTTAAAGACGCCATTATTATGGAGTATAATATTTCGCAATTGATTTTTTAATGTCAGTTGGAGTGCTGACAAAAATTTGTATAGTACACTCTGTTAACTGCTCTATCTCTATTGCAACATTAAAATTTAATGGATTAGCCATAGCAACCGTTAAACTCTTTCCAATTCTATCAATAGGAATAACACAATTCTTTAGACACATATCTTCAGGAACACTCGCCAAAACTTCTGTATCAATTTCATAACTTAACAATGGTAAATACGGAAAGCCATACTGACATGTTAATGCTTGTGCAATATCTTTCTCAGTTGCAAATTTAAGCTCTACAAGTAACTCACCAATGAGTCCGCCTTTTTCTTTCTGTGTACTAATCGCAGTCTCAATCTGATCATGAGTAATAACACCACGTTCGATAAGTAATTGCCCTAATTGTTTATTTGTTGTTTTTTTATACTGTCTCATAATATTTTATAATATTGCGTTTAACGCCTCCGATTGTACACTACATAAACTGTTGTCACAATAAAATTTGTAGAAGATATATTGAAACCTAAACGCCCATTAAAGCATCTTACGTTTTTTACTTAAATTAAGTAATATAGCAATCATAAAAATAAACATTAAGAATGATGATCGCCCGTAACTAACTAAAGGTAACGTTAATCCAACAATTGGGAAAACCCCCATTACCATCCCTATATTAATAATAACCTGTAATGTGAAAATAGCAACTATGCCTACTACTAAAAGAATGCCAAATTTATCTTTCAATTGTTTAGTAATATCTAACGCCGTATTTATCAACAGGAAGTACATAAGTACTAACAATAAAGAGCCCATTAAACCCCATTCCTCGCCTATAACCGAAAAAATGAAATCTGTATGACGCTCGGGTAAAAAGTTAAGTTGATTCTGCGTACCAGACAACCATCCTTTGCCTAATATTTGTCCCGATCCAATCGCAATCTTAGATTGAATAATTGTGTATCCCGCACCAAGTGGATCAATATTCGGATTAAGAAAAACTAATAGTCTGTCTTTTTGATAACTCTTAAGAAAATGCCACGCAAACGGCATAACACATATTCCAGTAAGAAATAGACCAATTAAATATTGATAAGCCACATTAGCAGTAAATGCCACAGCTATAAATATACCTAACATTAACAAAGCTGTTCCTAAATCAGGTTGCTTAAAGATAAGGAACATCGATAATAATGTCAATATAAATGGAAAAAGTAAATCACGCCATAAAACATAAATCTTATTTCTTAAATTAAAAGACAGTATTGGTTTAGAATTAGCATAGTATCTTCCCAGGAACAATATTAACAATAATTTTGTTAACTCAGATGGTTGGAAATTAACACCCCCAACCGCAAGCCATCTTCTAGCACCTAAAGCATCTTTTCCTAAAGTTAAAACAAGAATTAATAGAATAATATTGATCCCATAAAATAAATAAGCCACATCATAATAGCGTTTATAATCAATATTTTGAATCCCATACATCATTACAAGTCCTAAACCTGCTAATATCAATTGATCATAAAATATCTTCTGCGAAACACGCACATTCTGAAACGAAGCACTATAAAGAGCGATTAACCCTAAAACAATTATAATAATTGTATAAATCCAAATTTTTAGTCCATTATTTATCTTCATAAGAACTTAGTCTCTTTCATTTCCATCAATAACTGCCGTGCAAGAAGTGTGGCATTATGACTTGAACCTCCATGCTCAAGGAAAATACAAAATGCAAAATTCATTTTATCGTTATTTACAAAGCCAACAAACCATGCATGATGTTCTTTTCCTGGAGAACTTTGGGCTGTCCCCGTCTTTCCTGCAACGTACAAATCTTTTAAATCAAGAAAGTGTGCTGTACCAGCATAATCCGTAACAGCTGAGCGCATACCTTTTTGAACTGATTCAAAGTGCTTTTTCTTTATTTTTAAATTTTTAGAATATTTAACCGGCTCGACCTTCTCACCCGATACCGCTCTTAATAAATGTGGTTGCACCACTTTACCATCATTAGCCACAATCGCCATCATGTGCACTAATTGCATAGGAGTTGTCAAAGCATCCCCTTGCCCAATAGAATAATTAAGAGTGTGTCCCTTATACCATCGTTGTCTTTTTTTTAACATACGTTGTCGTGGTGAGGGCATTTGTCCTTTTTTTTCATGTGGTAAATCAATGTGTGTTAATTCTCCCAACCCAAAACGCTTTGCATACTCATTAATTAATTCTGGACCCAATCGTAAACCTAGTTTGTAATAATAAACATTACAAGAATGTGCTAGTGATTCATTTAAATTATATTTTCCTGGTGGTGCCGTACATCCAAAGCGAATGCCACCTAAATCAAAATACCCCTTAGACTCAACAAGAGAATCTTTAGTGATTTTTCTAGTATCCAATCCTGCAAGGGCCATAGGAATCTTAAACACCGATCCTGGAGGATAGGCTCCTCGGATCGTACGATTAAGCAATGGTGCACGTTTACTTTTGAATAATGCTGTAACTTGCTTACTTTTAGTTTTATCAAGAAATACATTCGGATCATACGAAGGTGCACTAGCCATTGTTAAAATTTCACCACTATCTAAATCCATCATAATAATAGCGCCACGTTTTTGCCCAAGTAACTTCTCAGACATAACCTGTAAACTTTTATCAATCGTTAAAGTAATATCCTGTCCTTGTGCCGGATCTTTAATACTTAAGATACGTACTTGCTTCCCGCGACTATTAACTTCAACCTGAACCCCGCCCTGCTCACCTTTTAAATATGAATCATAATATTCTTCAACACCCGAATATCCAATTATACTTTGTTGTGAATAACCATACTCTTGAAAGCGTTCATATTTAGCCCTATTAATTTTACCTACATAGCCAAGTACATGCGCCGCCGACTTATCGTGCGGATAGTTACGTTTAAAACTTTTATGAATAATTAAACTCGGAAACCGAAAGCGATTCTCTTCTAAAAC
>JBLINE010000178.1:0-3075 GCA_047638895.1 Lysobacterales bacterium | reverse complement strand
AGGAAAGCATTGCTAACTAGACTAATTATATTACTGATTTTTATGCTCACCCTTGCCACAAATGGCTTTGCTAAACAATCACAAGAAGAGCTGTTTAACTCTGCTGTTGAATACAGTACAAATGAGAGAAACACGAAAAAAGCGAATAAGTATTTTATTCAATCCTCTAAAGCTGAGTCCGGACACTACCCTTCTTATTACAACCTTTCCTTACTTCACCTCCAAGCTGAAGAGTATAAAAATAGCATCAAATACGTCGACAAAGCGATCACATTTAACCCCTTTGATACACGTATGACAAAAATGGCAGCCTCTGCTTATTTAATGACAAATGATTTTATTCAAACACAAAAATATGCCAAAATGATCATAGCCAAGAATCGCGCTGATATTAATGCTCACAAAAAGCTTGGTATTGCTTATGCTAAGAAAGGTCAATTAACAGCAGCTATTTCAGAATTTACATTGGTTAAAAATCTAGCCCCGTCTGATAAAGATAATAATTTATTATTAAGTACAGCCTATGCCTTAAATGGTGACTACAAGACTAGTATTAAAAAAATAGATCGCATTAAAGACTCACTCACACGTAACAAAGCTTTAGCATTCTATGGAGTACTTCTAGAGAAAAATAACCAAGTTGAAGAAGCTAAAAGCATTTACAAAATGGTCAGTATTAATGATAAAGAACTTGTAGCCGAAGAACTTATTTACCTAATTCAAAGTGCTTTAATTAAAGAAGAATTAAGTACTTTTAAATTGATTACAAAGTTTGAGAATCCTGAAGTATCTAAACGTATTGTTAAAAAATTAGCTCACGAGAAAGAACTTAGAGGATCATCACCTGAAAGTATTGCTTCTTCTAAAAGAAAACGTCCTTTTGGTTTAAAAGGAACGTTAACAGAAACCCTAGAACATTATGATCGTGATCCTAAAACAAGCAGTCCAATCAATGGACTCAATACTACAACAAATATAAAGTTAGAAGGTAAAGTTAAGAAAGTTAATTTCTCGGCGGAAGTTGAAACATTCTTTAATCGTTGGGACGATAATAAAGTAGATTTCTATAAAGTAAATGTTGTTAAGAGTCGAGACTATGAAGTTGATGTTGGTAAGTTCTCATCTAAACATTTTCCATCTCTTGTAAGTTATCCTACAGTTCTTGACGGTATTCGTGTTTGGAAAAAATTAACCCGCAGTGCTTTTAAACCAAAGCCCGTCGATGATATTTACGACAATGGGTTTGAACCTGTTAATATTGGGGAAATTTATCGCACACACAATTCAGACAATAGATTATTTCAAGACCTTGAAATAACCATGGCCTTTGGACGCACAGCAGAACGTAAAAATATTGGTGATCGTAAAGAAGAAAATGAAAAAACACTTGAAACCAGTGGTCAACATGAACAATGGACACAGTCTTATCGTCTCCACTCAAACATCACTAAAATATTCGAACTAGGCGCCTCACTTTCAATGACAAGCGATCTGCCTGAACGCGCTGTTGTTAGTTCAAGCACTAATCCTTCACGCTCTGTTGGACTAGGTATTGATGGTGGACTCGATCTCTTTAACAATAAACTTAATCTCGATGGTGAAATTGCTTTTAGTGACCATGACCTTGATGTAGATGATAATATAACTAAACATGCCCGTGATGATGCTTATCTATTTACAGCAAAATTCCAACCTTTCGATGTAATGAGTGTTTCTTATGACTTTAAAAATATCGGACGTAATTTTGAAATTGAAGGTGCCTCTCAAACACAAGATAAAATAACACATGAATTTGATTTAATATACAACCCAAGAGATCCTAAAACATGGTCACTTAAAACACAAACATTCACAATTAAACCAGAAATTACTGGCGCCAATGGTGGTGGCGCAACAAAAAAACAATACCGTACATTTCAATCAGTCAGTACATTTTTACTCCCTCAAGATGCTACCTATATATTTGATTACAAGTACTATCGTGAACGTGACAAATGTGGTTGTAGTGATTACCTTACGCGCACATACGATCATGCTTTTAACTGGCTTATGCCTAAATTTAAAACAACTTTCAAGCCTGGTTATTCCTTTGAACGTAAGAATGACATAACAGCATCAGCCACCGATGAAAAGAAAAAAGAATACACATTCACAATCGAAAACAACTACTTCAAGAATTTAGAACTAGATTATTCCTGGGAACGTGAAGCTAAAAAATTTAACGGTGCAACTACTAAATCCTATCATCAATACATTAGTAGCTTACAAGCCAAATATTCATTCATTCCGTCCCGTAGTGATCTGAAATTAAAATGGGCACAAGATTTTAAAAACCCATCAGATACAAATAAAACAGACATTGAAACATATACTTTAGAATATAACTTCACTTCTAAAGATTATGATGACAAGTTTAACTTAAGTTTCGAACGGAAACTAAACGTATACAAACCTTGGTCAGATACCTCAGCTTATAAACAAAATTATATTAAGTTAAAATATACCCGTAAATTCTAGGACTTAACATGACAAAAATAACACTTATACTTCTCATCTTATTAATTACTGGATGCACTACAGCCGAAAGACATACCTTTATAAACCCTTCAGAATATTTATATCATAAAGGTAACAATCACTACGAAGCCAAAGAATTTAACCAAGCGATAGATAAGTATCAAGAATTCCTAAAAGGTAACGAACGCTCATCTTTAGCAATCCCCGCCCAGCTCAATCTAGGCATGTCTTATTATTATAGTGGCGACTATGTTAACGCCTACACAATGCTTTCTAAAACAACCCTTAAAGATCCTAACTTAAAAAAATATACAAATAGCATCATAGAAGAATGCCGATCTTATGCTGGTGATGAAATTGCTAACTTAACACAAGCTACGCCAACAACTAAAGAAACTAAAAAAGATCCAGCTGAAACAATTAGTATCACCATAACTGATGCTTTTATTAATAACTTTGGTTCTTTAGTTGTTACTGGTCAGACAAATATGCCAACAACCATTTTTGTAGATAATAAATCTGCAACGGCTGATAGTAAAAATAAATTTACAATTTCTG
>JBLINE010000177.1:0-3122 GCA_047638895.1 Lysobacterales bacterium | reverse complement strand
TGCACGCATAAACATTTCAATGGTTAGCTCATGTACACGAGACTTTTTCTCAACTACAATATCCAAAGCTTCGCGTGCACAAATAGACAAAGGCCCTTCGCTTGCCGCATTAAACCAAATATGATTTTCTGTTTGTAAAAAATGTTTTTGGTATGCATTACTCATAATTTTATCCTACGAAGCCTCTATACTTCTTTTCAATTCAGCAACACGTGCTTGTCCTTCATTATGACTACACTTATATAAATTACAGTACAATAGCACCGCCATTTCATCATCACCTTGTTGAATTAAAATACGTACATCATATAATGTACCTTTATTTGATTCCTTAGTACTTGCTGAACGAAAACGCCAAAACCATTTCGCCCAATAAAAACAAGCAAAACACGTTACAATAATTAAAGTTGTCAGTAAAAGTTTTATCATAGGTTAAATCACATTCTCGCCCAAACACTCAACAACGGCGTTAATAAGTTCATTTATATTTATAGGTTTAACAAAATACTTAGCTATGCCTTCAACTTTAAAAACATCTTCCATTGTTTCATTAGCCGTTAGCATGATGACAGGTTTTTTAGAATAATCAGGCATTGATTTAAGTTCTGTCATAAATTCATAGCCATTCATAATAGGCATATGTACATCTAAAATAATCAAGTCTGGATTATGCTCTTGCATCAATTCTAGCCCTACATCCCCATCCGGTGCAACAACCACCTCATATTGCCTTTCTGCTAACCCAAACTTAACTAAAGCTGTATTTACCCGATCATCATCAACTACTAATATTTTATGTGCCATGCTTATCTCCTGCTATAGATTGTTAAAATAATCAAATTGATCTTATTCTGATTTGCTATTGCGTTTCTCACCCTATTAGCTAAAATAACTCAAAAGGGAGATTTTTATGGCATCTAGCAGTTTTATTTCTAAAATCAGACATTTTGATAACGTAACCGCAAAATGGCTCATGCGCCATTTCTATTTCATCTTCTTTCAGATTATATTAGTTATCCTTTTTCTTTTTTGGTTTACCAATCTATTTTCTATTATAGATTT
Source organism: Lysobacterales bacterium (assembly GCA_047638895.1). Classification (GTDB taxonomy): domain Bacteria; phylum Omnitrophota; class Gorgyraeia; order Zapsychrales; family Zapsychraceae; genus JANQNA01. Next base: position 2,060 of record JBLINE010000177.1, on the reverse strand, counting down.
CAATATAGGTGTACCAAACAAAACCTTTACTGACACCATACTTACCAATCAAGCCACAACACTTAGTGTTATGGTATTTCTCATGCTACTTAACTCTTTTTGGATGCTTTATATGTTTAATTGCATCATTCGTATCATGCATACACAAAAAGATATGAGTTACACGTTAAGTCGTATGCGTCATCAAAAGAAATAACTTATCTTTAAAAGTACTCTTGATAAAAGTCTTTAACTTTATTCGTAAAGAATTTAAACTTACTTCCCTTTTGATTAGTCGCTAGTGAATAACTAAATGTTTGTTTAAATCCATGATGCGCAAGCCCTATCGCCGATGAATAAACAGCCGCATTACGCAATTGTTTTTGTAAAGCGAAATTAATACTTCCAAGGCGCACCTTAGAATTAGTACTTTGTGAAATCTTCTCAATCAATCCAGGAAGTAACCCGCCACCACCTAAAACAACAATACCATTATTAACTTTATCACCCACACCTGCACGTATTAAACTTTGTTGCACATCGTGCACAAGCATTTCAGTATGTGGTTTAATGGCATTGAATATAACTTCTCGACGTACAGGAATATATGTACTATCTTGTTTCACTAAAACCTCTTCATCGTGGTATAAATCTTGACCCAAAGCATCACCATAGGAAATTTTAATTTCTTCTGCTAAACCAAAAGGTAAATTTAAATCCTTAGCAATAGCTTTAGTGAAAGTGTCGCCGCCACATGCGATTTTATCAAATCCTTTTAATACGCGATCTTTAAAAACAAGTATACTACTCACCTCAGAACCAATATCAATTACCGCACACCCTTCTAGGCGTTCTTGATCTGTGAGTGATACATCCGCCGCCATAAGTGGACTAAACGCCGTTGATCCAACATCATATCCTGCCTGATTAACAGCTTTAATAATATTACGCATCCGCGTCAGATGACACATCACCATAAGTGAGGTGACACCCAACTTACGAGCATATAACCCTTGCGGATTAAGTGCAGAATTAACATCATCTACTAAATATTGTTGTGGGAGATCATGTAAAACTTCTTCATCTATCTTAATACTTAACAAACGTGCTTGTTCATTAACGTATTTAATATCTTTTGATGAGATAATTTTAGTGCCTTTATCAACCAATGGGATTACCGTACTTGAGGTTTGTGCTTCAACCAATTCACCGCCAAGGCCAAGCTGTACTTCCTTCACCTTAACGCCTACTTTATCAAGTAAAGAATGTAAAGCATGTGAGATACATTCGGAGAATTCTCCTAAGTCACTAACACTACCCTTTTTAAAGCCATGTGTTTTTTGTTCATACACGCCAAGGACTTCAATATTTTGCGCATCTTTAGTTTTTAATACAGCTACTTTTATCTTTTGTGCGCCAACATCTAAGCCACAATAATATTTTTCATTAATTATTTTGTGAAGCATTACTTAAGCCCTATCTACTATTAGCCTATTTATTATTTATTTCCGTCCAAGAATAGGTTCTTTAAACCGAAGATCAATATATTTTACATCTTTTAAATTAAGTTCTTTTTGAGTAAGAACAAGATTAAGTACTTGTATCTTCTTATCTAATTTATCACCATCAAGTATAATACGTAATTCCGTCGATAAATATAAATTAATCTTGGATATGTCCTTTAAATCAATACGTGTGATCGAAAGCTTCTTACTATCCATATATTCTTTAAAAGCAGTACGTATGCGAATAGCCACGCGAATGTTTCTCCCCCGTACAATGCCCCCTAAATTAACCTGGCTCTTATTTAATTTGAAATTCTCAATAACTGGTAATGCTTTATCGTATTGAGAAGATACAGCGAGAACAACCGCCTTATCATCAAGTACATAGTATTTATCCTTAACTTTTATTTGCACAAATGGCGTACGCTCTTTAGCTACAATAATTATCCGATTAGGAAACCGACGCATAACACGCAATTCAGATGCTTGTGGGTACTTTAACTCAAGCTTATCTTGTACTTTCTTAATATTAATTGAAAAAATATTCTTACCCTTTAAACGCTCTAAATCATTCTG
>JBLINE010000176.1:0-3133 GCA_047638895.1 Lysobacterales bacterium | reverse complement strand
CTAACTAGATCTGGGCGATGCGTTAAACGGCTTTGGTAAGCCAAAACAACCAAAAGTAACGTCACCAAAGGCACCAGTGGCCTTTCACGGTTATAACCCATAAGCAACAAAAGACCCACACTTAAACCAACAACAACCATTTGGAAATTAACTAACCCTTGAGCCCCTGCTGTTGCATAAGAAAGATACACAACAACTTGGTGTAACCACTCATGATTAACCCATGGAACCCCCACTTTCGTAAAAGATAAAATATCCGTCGAAGGTATGATGCCTGTTTGGAAGATATACTTTCCCATAGCTAAATGCAGCCACAGATCAAAGTCTTTAATTTCAATATTAAGAAGAAATGCGAGAAGTCCAAAAATCGCTGCAATAAAAGCCCAGCTAAAATAAAGATTTAATTTTTTCCAAAACCAATCAGACATAAGGTACCTTTCAAAAAATTATTATATATACTTATTACTATTATGCAGAGAAATAACTACTTACCAATAACAAAATGTCCTTTTTCACGCTCCACTAATTCTCCCCATTCAGGCACTTCAATAGCCTCAGTACGTTTTGTGGAACGATATTGAATCGCTGCTTTTAATAAATCTTGTGTATAAGGATGTTGAGGGTTATTAAAAATCGCATCGCTAGGACCTAGCTCAACAATCTTACCCTTATACATAACAGCAATCCGATCACATATACGCTGTACCACTTTTAAGTTATGTGAAATAAACAGGTACGTCATATTATATCGCTTTTGAAGATCCCGAAGAAGTGTAAGAATTTGATCTTGCACTAAAACATCTAAAGAAGAAACTGCTTCATCAAGAATAAGAAGTTTTGGATTAAGAATTAATGCGCGAGCAATAGCTATGCGCTGCCTTTCACCACCACTAAACTCATGAGGATAGCGATTTAATATATCACCATCTAAATGCACATCTTTAAGTAGATGAATCATAACCTGCTCCATCTCTTGCTCAGATTTATATCTTTTCTTATCTAAATCCAACGCTTCTTTTAAAATACTACGTACAGTAAAACGTGAATCCAAACTACTATACGGATCTTGAAAAACCATTTGTAATCGTTTACGTAATGGACGAAATTTACCCTGACTAAATTTAGTCACGTCGGTGCCATCAAAAATTATTTGCCCACTATTAATTCCATAAAGTTTTATAATAATACGCGCAAGTGTCGTCTTACCACACCCCGACTCACCAACAAGACCAATATTTTCAGATTCATTAATAACGAGACTAACATTATCCACAGCCTTAACAACTACACCTTGCTGAGAAAATGATTTAGTAATATTTTTAAGTTCAAGTAACATTAATAGCCCGCCGCTTTAACTAATTTCTTTGTATAATCATGATTAGGCTTCTTAATAATATCTTCTGTTTTCCCCACCTCAACCACACATCCTTCTTGCATTACAACAACATCATCCGATAAGTGCTTCACCATACCCATATCATGTGAAATAAGTATTATCGAAAGCTTAAGCTTGTGCTTTAATTCCTGAAACAATTCAATGATTTTAGCCTGTAATGTCACATCCAAGCTACTAGTTGGCTCATCAGCAATAATAAGTTGAGGATCAGCGGCAATGGCTTGTGCAATCATAGCTCGTTGACGCATCCCACCACTTAATTGATGCGGATAACTATCACGTACTCGTTTCGGATTAGGTAAACCAACTAAATCAAGTAAATCTAATACTTTATCCTCGCGTTGTATTGAAGTAAGCCGTGTATGAAAACGTAAAACCTCTTGAATTTGAGCACCAATTGTAAATACGGGATTAAATGCATATAATGGCTCTTGAAACACCACACCAACTTCCTTGCCACGTATTTCTTGCATCTTAGACTCTGAAAACTCTGTTAAATTATACCCCTTATAAAGAATTTGACCCGTAGTTACCGCCAGTGCTGGAGATAACAACTTCAAAATAGCCATCGCCGTCGTTGTTTTACCGCTCCCTGAACCACCAACCAATGCTGTCACCGATTCTGACTCCACTGAGAAATTAACATTCTCAACAATTTCTTGCCCCGTACCTTTTACTGTTACATATAAATTCTGAACGGTAATAATTGGATTAGGCATTTGCTTGTGCCTCCCCTTTTAAATGTGGATCCAAACTATCACGCAAAGCATCTCCTACAACATTAAAACACATCACTGTAATAAATATAAAGAATCCAGGAATTAAAATCCAAGGATGTAATTTAATATGCGCTACCGCCATAGCATCGGTTAAAAGATTACCCCAACTTGCCAATGGATCTTGAATACCAAGACCAATTAAACTTAAAGCTGCTTCACCCAAAATGTACCCAGGAATAGATAACATCACAGCTACAATTGAATACGATAATGTATGCGGTAAAATATGACGTACTATGATTTTAAAATCTGAAAGACCCATTGTCTTAGCTGCCATTATATATTCACGCTCTTTAAGCGAAATAGCCATCCCGCGAATAATACGTGCAAGCCCTGCCCATCCAATAAACGACAATATGATAACAATTGATAAATATACTTGAAACGAATTAAAATTATCAGGAACTGCAGAACGTAAAGCAAGCATTAAATAAAATCCTGGCACCATCATAAACATTTCACACACACGCATTAAGATACTATCTATTCTCCCACCATAATACCCAGAAATACCACCTATCAATAACCCTAATGTAAAAGAAATACTGACCCCAATAAGACCAATCGATAAGGACACGCGTGCACCATAGAAAATACGTGATAGTAAGTCACGCCCACGAGAATCAGCACCCAATAAATAAAAACGCCCTGGTGATTCTACACCAAGTAAGTGACGATCTGTTGGAATCAACCCAAGGAACTTATAGGAGTCTCCTTTAATAAATAAACCAAACTTATATTTTTGCGCAGTATCTTCTGTATACACACGTTTATGATATTCATCAAATTCAAATGATAATCCATACACAAATGGCCATGTTTTTTGCCCATCTTCGTTTGTAAAGTGAACCATACTCAATGGTGCATAAGAATGATCTCGTGCTTCACTATCATACGTATACGGTGCTAAAAATCCTGCAAATGCAGCTATAAAATACAATGTTAGTAAAATAAACAG
>JBLINE010000175.1:0-3140 GCA_047638895.1 Lysobacterales bacterium | reverse complement strand
GTTATGGATTTAATGTAGCGCCTGTTAAGTGTGTTAAGAAAAAAACATCAAAGATTGGTAGTACGATGATTCGTGAGTGTATTATTAACGGTGATTTAAAAGAAGCGTCACGTTATTTAGGACGTTCTGTTGCTGTCATTGGTGTGGTGAAAAGAGGTTATGCACGTGGACGTAAGTTAGGTTTCCCGACGGCAAATATATACCCGACAGATGTACTTTTGCCACCAGTAGCAGCGTATGCCGTTCATATTAAGTTAGGTACTAAAGTGTATGATGGCATGGCAAATGTTGGTTATCGCCCATCTTTTAAACAAAAAGATAAGAAAAAGAACCTGGAAGTACATATCTTTGATTTTAAGCGTAGTATTTATGGACAAGTAATAACTGTTCAATTTATTCAAAAAATCCGCAGTGAAAAAATATTTTCCTCTAAAGAAGAGTTAATTACACAACTTAAGGTTGATGAAGGCAAAGTACGCCGTATTTTGCAAGAAAATGTGTAATTTATCTATTTTTACTACAGTATTTAATACAATTAAATATAAATTAAAGAAAACGATTCCTTTAGACTAAAATAAGATTCCCTAAAGCCTTATTAAATTGAATCTCCCACACCACTATTTTAAAATAGAGGCTTATATTCTGCTAAATCAAGCCATTAATTAGTATTTATTGGTATTTTCACTCCACTTTTCTAAAGTATCGGAAATTGTTAAAAATAGTAAACTTATGTAAATAACGTATTGACATAAAAGAGAATAATATGTAGAATGGGATAGTAAGTGGGGGAGAGTGGAGCAAAGTGGTTTTTAGTAAAATTACCTTAGTTTCATCCTACTTGAAGTTTCATATCAAATAAAACTGATTAGATAGTGCTTTGACGAATTATCTAATTTTAAGTGCAACGAGGTTACTTGACATGTTTTACGGAGAATACAAACATAATATCGATCGCAAAGGTCGATTGATTCTGCCTGCGAAATATCGCGAAACATGTAAAGATTGTGGCATTGAAAAGTTTTTCCTTACACGAGGTCTTGATAAATGTATTTTTATGTTTAGTGAGGCCGAGTGGCGTAACCAAGAACAAAAATTCAAAAACTTATCATTTACTAAAAAAGAAGCGCGTAGTTTTAACCGTATGTTTTTTGCGGGCGCATCTGATATTAACCCTGATAAACAGGGACGATTTATTTTACCAACATATTTAAAAGATTATGCGAGTATCACACGAGAAACAGTGGTGATTGGTGTATCTAATCGTATTGAAATTTGGGATCGAAAAGCCTGGGAAGGTTTTTATACTGATTCTGATGATTCATTTGAACAGATTGCAGAGAACATGTTAGATGTATAAAGAGAATAGTACTCAATCAAAAGGGGGATTAATGAACAATCGTATTGCGGACTTAGATATGACGTTTGATCATTTGGTTGATATGCCTAACAGCGACTGTGTATTTTGCTCGACGAGAGTTAAGGATACTGGGCGTATGAAATTGTTCTTAATTTTTAATACACGAAATAGTGTGTATATTCGTAATGGTATTAGTGAAATCTGGGAAGAGATTATGGATCAGGAAGCTAGTTTGTATATGCTTAATCGTTTAAGAAATGTTGTACAGGAGCGATTGGTTCCGTGTTATGCGATTACTTAGCACATAGATGATTAGTTAGTGTGGGTGCAATGATGAATGAAAATCCTGATGATTTACATGCTTCAGTATTACTTAATGAAGTGATTGAAAATTTAAGTTTGAAGCAAGGTGGAATATACGTTGATGGCACACTTGGAATGGGTGGTCATTCTAAGAAGATATTAGAGCTAATTGGTTCGGATGGGAAGCTTGTTGGGATTGATCGAGATCCTCAAGCGATTGAGTTAGCCAAGATTCGTCTTAAAGATTTTAGTAAGCAGTGTCTGTTCTTTCATGGTAATTTTCACGGTATTAAAGAAATTTTAAAGGAACTTAAAATATCTTTTGTTGATGGTATTTTACTTGATCTTGGAGTTTCAAGCTTTCAGATTGATAATGCCGAGCGTGGATTTAGTTTTCGCAAAGATGGGCCTCTTGATATGCGAATGAATTCTGAAGATGGGATAAGCGCATACGATGTGGTTAATTCATATTCCGAAAGGGAGCTAGCTCAAATTATTCGCGATTATGGCGAAGATCGAATGGCTAAGCGTATAGCTCGATCAATTGTTTATCATCGTAATTTGGATACAATTGAGACAACGAAGCAATTAAGTATGGCTGTTTTAAAAGCGATGCCATATGCAAAGAAACCAAAGGGTGAAAGAATTCACCCAGCGACACGGACATTTCAAGCGATTCGCATTGCAGTTAATCGAGAACTTGAAGCCGTTGAAAAATTTCTAGAAGATGCGGTTGATTGTTTAAAGCCAGGAGGGCGTTTAACAATCATTGCATTTCATTCACTTGAAGATCGTATCGTAAAATTAAAATTCAGAGAATTAAAAAAAGAAAACAAAGTAAACTTAATAGTGAAAAAGCCGATCTTCCCAACGGAAGAAGAAATGGCACACAATGGTCGCGCACGTAGTGCTCGCCTGAGGGTGGTTGAAAAAATAATATGCGATTAGTAAGCCTTTTTAAAATTATGTGTATATTAACCGTGTTCGCGGTAGTTTATATAAACATGCAGATGAATATTTTTGATTTAGCGTATAAGGGAAAGAAAAAGGAAGGCGATATCCGTCAGTTAATTGAGCAAAACGGTAACTTAACATATAAAATACTTTCTTTAAAGTCATCAACAAATCTTGGTGTCGCATTACTTGATGATGATTCTGGTATGGGATTTGCAAAGTCTGAAAATGTTGTAAAAATTTCATCACCTATTAAAAGTGCTTCAATAGGTGCTAAACATTCACAAGTAGCAGCACAACTAAGATCTAATCCGATATTAAATCTATTTTCTTTTGGTACTGAAGCAGAGGCTAAAGGAAGATAATAATTAATTTAGCCATACTTCCAAACTGTGCAAATTAGAAAACATGCCCTTCGATTTAGCCTTGTATTTCTTACATTAATAATTTGTTTAGGTGTCTTTGCCAGTAAACTTATTTTTATTCAAGTATTTAATTCTTCACATTTAGCTAACTTAGCTGAAAA
>JBLINE010000174.1:0-3141 GCA_047638895.1 Lysobacterales bacterium | reverse complement strand
AGTAGTTTAAGCATTGGTGCTCCTTTATAATCATTCCGTTTTAATTACTTTAAAGAATGATGTTGGTTTTAATCAAATTGTGTTTGTATATATTATTCTCGAAAGATCTTTTGTATTAGTTTAAATATCTATTAAGGAAAGTAATTATAGGGTTCGGCGGATGTTTTGACAAGACGTTTTTATAATATTGATAATATTGTACATACTTATAAGAAGTGCAATACTTGGGTGATTAATGTTTTTTCTCTTTGGTAGATAAATTAGCTTTACAAGCAGGGGGTCGATCTGTATAATACGGTCTGTTTTACTATAGACTATTAAAATTACGTTAGGTTTTAGATATCTATGGGGACGGGGTGCGTCTTATGAAATAAGGTATCTGATGAGTGATAAAAGGCAAATAAAGAAATGAAGAAATTAAAGCTAGGTTTACCAAAAGGTAGTTTGCAAGAGGCTACTGTAAAAGTTTTTAAAAAAGCAGGGTTTAAGATATATGTATCAGGGCGTTCATATTTCCCAGCGATTGATGATGTAGAAATTGAGCCTGTGTTGCTAAGAGCTCAAGAAATGGCACGTTATGTAGAAGAAGGTGCTTTAGATTGTGGTATTACTGGAGCTGATTGGGTTTTAGAGAATGGCTCTAAAGTCGAAGTGTTATCGCAGTTAACGTATGCTAAGCAAAGCGCTGTGAAAGTACGTTGGGTGCTTGCTGTCCCAGAGAAATCAAAGATTAAATCAGCTAAAGATTTAGAAGGAAAGAAAATAGCGACGGAAGTTGTGAATATTACAAAAAAATATTTACGTACGAATAAAGTTAAAGCGGAAGTGGAGTTTAGCTGGGGCGCAACAGAAGCTAAAGTAGCGGATGGATTAGTTGATGCGGTTGTTGAGTTAACTGAGACTGGTAGTAGTATACGCGCACATAAATTAAGAATTATTGATACGGTTGCTGAATCAATCACGCAATTTATTGCGAATAAGAAGTCAGCAAAAGACCCTTGGAAAGCTAAGAAGATGGGTCAAATCGCCATGCTTTTAGAAGGTGCGATTGCAGCAAATAATATGGTTGGACTTAAGATGAATGTACATGAAAATAATTATGATAATGTATTGAGTGTTATTTCATCGCTTGAGAATCCAACTGTTTCGCCTTTAGCCAAGCCTGATTGGATAGCTATTGAGACTGTGATAGATGAAGGAACGGTACGCAATATTATACCGCAACTTAAAGAAGCAGGGGCGAAAGGTATTATCGAATATCCGCTTAATAAGCTTATTTATTAGTGGTAATTATTAGTGATGGCACTGATAATTGAAATAATTTAATTTTAACATTTTCTAAGTAGTTAGGTCGTTAAAAAATGCCTTGCGGTAAAAAAAGAAAAGCACGAAAAATTAGAACGCATAAACGTAAGAAATTACGTAAGTCCATGCGTCACTTAAAGAAGCGTAAATCACGTTAATTTTTGTTTCAGATTCGGGTTGTTAAAGCTATTGCTTGGAACAATCTAAGTAATAGATAGTTGAATCAAAAAACGAAAGAGGTGGTTGGCATGCTAAGAGTAAAGAACAATTTATTAACGGGTTTTGTTGTAATGTCCGTTATGCTCTTTCATTCAGCCCAAGCAGATGCATTTGCCTTTCAGGATCGTGTAGCTACAGCGAAAAGCTTAGCACATTATGCAATGGGACAGGTTTATGATCTTGTTGGCGATGCAAAGCGTGCCACTTTGGAATACAAAGTAGCTTCTCAGTTTGATCCTTCTAGTTATCTGATTCGATTACGTTTAGGTGTTGATTATGCACGCCTTAATATGCTTACTGAAGCTATTGAGGAGTTGAAACTCGTTGCTGTATATAATACAGAAGAGTTGCAATCACATTATTTATTGGCACTTATTTTCACTTCGATGAAAGATTATGATAAAGCCGCGAAAGAATATGAATATATTCTTAAAACGTTTTCTGATAATGATCCTAAGAATATTGAAATTTATGGTTACTTAGGACAACTGTATTATTCCCAAAGAAAATATTCCCAAGCTATAAAACAATTTAAGAAAATTTATGAGCTTGAACCAGAAAATACGGATGTTATGTATTTACTTGGATCATTGTATGTTGAAATGAACGAAGTGCAACGTGCGTTAAATGTTCTTAATAAGTCTATTCGTATTGATCCAAATCACGATGGTAGTTTAAATACATTGGCGTATATTTATGCAGAAGAAGAAAGTGAATTAGATTTAGCTTTAGAGTATAGTAAACTTGCTATTAAGTTGGCACCTGAGAGTGGTGCGTATTTAGATACTTTAGGTTGGGTTTATTATAAGCGTGCAGAATATGAAGAAGCACGTGATACTTTATTGAAAGCTGACAGTATCTTAAAAGATGCTGTTATTCATGATCACTTAGGGGATGTCTATTTAAAGTTGAATCAGTTAGAAGAGGCGATTAAGTACTGGGAAAAATCTTTAGAGTTACAACCAGACCAAGAAAAGATTGCACATAAATTAAACAAAGCGCGTAATAGTACTGCCCACCAGCAAAAGTAATATTTCATGTCCTCACTTGTTCTTAAATCAGCAGCCAAAGTTAATCTTTATTTAAAGGTTCTTAATCAAAGAGAAGATGGATTTCATAATATTGAAACTCTTTTTCAACGGATTGATTTATGTGATGAATTAACATTTCACAAAAATGCATCGGGACGTATAACAATTACATGTAGTCATCCACATGTGCCTGAAGGACCTAAAAATCTAGTCTATAAAGTAGCACAAAAATTTAAAGATGATTTTGGGATTAAAGAGGGTATTCACATTGATATCAAGAAGAGTATTCCTGTGGCAGCAGGTCTTGCTGGTGGATCAACTAATGCTGCAACTGCCTTAATAGCGCTTAACCAATTGTGGGATATAGGTTTAACGCGAGAGAGTTTAGTTGAATATGCTATTGGTATTGGTAGTGATGTGGCATTCTTTCTCTATGACACATCATTTGCTATTGGGACGGATCGAGGGCATGTACTTGAAACGGTTGATATTAAGCAAAAATACTATTATATTTTGGTTACACCGAAGATTAAGGTCTATGCCAAAGACGCCTATCAAGAGCTAGCATTATCTAGGAAGATAGCAA
>JBLINE010000173.1:0-3154 GCA_047638895.1 Lysobacterales bacterium | reverse complement strand
CCAAATTATTTAAGCGTATTACGTTTTAAAATGCATGAAGAAATAAAGATTCGACAAGAAAAGAAGTACGGGAAGCAAAATCAACAAGATATTCTGGGAGCTTTGTTGGTCTAAGTCAATTGGGAACTTTGCAAAGTTTCAACTAGAATTAGCATTGACTTGCTATGTTACGCGTTCGGAAACCATGAATTTGATTATAGCCTAGATCTAATCAAATCAAACAGCTCTTTACTTGAGCTAAACTATTTATTACTTAAATCCAGACCGAAATCCATTAAAAACTCAAAATCCGACTCCTACACTCATATTTGAGGAGTGTACCATTGCAGACATAAGCACTTACAATTGGTATTGAGCGTATAAGAGTGAAGGCTTTATGTTTTAAGTTTTGGAATAAAATAGGTAGGTTTTTGAAAATTTACTAGATACCAAATACATGTAAATTTAAAACTACATTTTAAGCTTCCTTTCTACATCTTAAATCAAAAATAATAAAGTAAGCTTATTAACACAGTGTCATCTTTTCTTAAATCATGACCAATGTCTCCCGTTTCCGTTCCATTGATCACACTAACTTCAATTTCTGCTTTCCAATGATCTGTTAAACGTCTAGAAGTTTCTACAAAAACACTACTGGCATTAGAATCCAAATCTTTAACAAAGCCCACTAGCAAATCAGTGCTTTGCTCATTATTAAATGTTAGCCTTGTTCCAAGAAATACATCATCCTCGGATGACACAGGTGCATTTTCTCCACGATCATCATAATTATATTCTGCTAGAAATCCGACATCACTTCCCGATCCAAAAATATTATATAATGTATATTCAAAACCGCCGACAGCAGCGTTATAAGACTCCCCCTGACCAACGCGATGAATAGCTTCAAATTTCCATAACCAACCCTCTTTTGTATATTGTAAATCAAAACCTGTTTGCTCAATTAAATCGTAATGTGGCGTATAGATGGCATTGCCGTCATTGTCGGTTCCTAAAAGTAACCGTGGAACACGGCTTGTCCCAGAGAAATGAGATAGTCCAATATCAAAATCCCCCAAAACATGAGACCATCGTAGAGCCCAATCGACGTGGCTCTCTTCTGCTGAAGAATCATAAGTTACCTGATCATCATCAATAAGTAATCCCCCGCGTAACCGCCCTCTCTTTCCAACAAATGCGCGCTCTCGAAAATAGGGCATGATAAAAAAATCTAATATTCCCCAATCTTGATATAAAGATAAGTTAACCATGGGCTGACCCAACTTATCCTCTCCATCTAAATTCTCTAATGTATCAGTTTGATTAATGATATCCACCAGATGTTGGGACTCTGTTACACCCCAATAAATTTTTCTTACACCAATATTTAATTCCAAATCATTGGTGTATTTCTGCCAAAAGAATTCACGTATATCCACATGGGTGCGTTCTTTGTCGTCTTGATCGACTCTAAAAAAAGGAACAACAGTGATACTTTGATTCTTTTCGTCCCACCTGTGATAGTATTCTGGCTGTAAGGCAAAGGAACTGCTCACCCTTTGATTATGTTGAGGTGAAAAATGAGGTTCTTGCGTGAAAATACGTGATTCAATGGAAGCATAACCTGAGAACTCTCCTGCCTCAGAAGGCCTACCAATGAGTACGCTTAAAAAAAGTATAGGAAGTAATAATTTATTAATCATGGGGCCGATCAACGTATACGTTTTAAACTATCTTTGTCAAAATCTGATTCAGTAAATCCGTTTTGAAATTTATAATTATTCCACGTCAGTTTTGTTGTTTTTCCTGTCTGGTGATTTTCTACAAAAGCTTCATCAGGATGCCAATACTTTTCTAAGTATTTGTTATACCCGTTATAAGTAAGCGTTTTAAGAAGTTTATCTTTGCGGTCATAAATAACAATCTTTTGAATACGATATTCTTCCTTGTCATACCATACCTGTTGGCGTGAATAACCAGATTTAGGATCAAGAGGATAACGTTCAACAACAAATGTATTAAGACCATTGAATAGCTCATCACGTAAATAAAGATAAGTAAATTTTTCTACCTCCTCAGACGCAAGATCTTCAAAAGAAAACTCACTACCCATAAACGAACCAGATTTATTATCGCTTGAAATCCGTTTAACCCTTTTCAATGCGGGTAAATAGAGCCATTGATCATCTGTCCTATCAGTATGTGTAAAGCTAAGAAAAGCTGATCCCTTAACATCACGGGGATTATCAAATACCGTTAATGATTTATTACCATCCCCTGGGACTTCCAAAGTTTTGGCGCGCATAACCCGTGTGCTTGTCCGGCCTTGACGATTTGTTAAAATCATATTTAAATCTGATTGAGAATCACTAAAGCCATCATCCCGACGAACCGCTTCTGAGACAATTTTAAGTCCTTTGAGTTGAGCTTCATTTTTGGTCATATCCGCGCATAGATTGTTTGGAGCAATCAACAGCGCCATCATTAGTAATCCAAGTATTTTTTTTATCATCTATTCATTCCCTCTTTTTTTACGGTCAAACATTATTAACATCGCTGGAAGAAATAAGAAATCAAATATCAGAGCAATGGCTATGATCATTGCAGTCACAAGTCCCATATCAGAATTTAATCTAAATGTGGAAAAAGTTAACACAGAAAATCCAGCAACCAACACAATGGATGTAATCACAATAGCCGAGCCCACAGTCGAAAAAGCATAGCGCACAGCATCTTCGGCTGACATATTTTGTTCACGTCGTGCACGAATATACTTACTTAAAAAGTGGACGGTGTCATCGACAACGATTCCAAGTGTCATACCTGAAACCATCGCAAGCGACATCCCCACCTCTGCTACAGCGAGACCCCATATTCCAAAAGCAACTGCTGCAGGAAATAAATTAGGAGCCAAACTGATTATACCCATTCTAAACGATCTTAAAGCAATTATTAAAATAAAAGAAATGAGAATTAATGCAAGTGTAGTTCCCATCATCATACCTTTAACATTCGCCTTACCCACATGAGCAAACATAAGCGTTGGACTGGCACCAAAAGCTTCAATGTTCTCCATATTTGTCTTTAACCATTGCTTTGCACGATCTTCTAAACTTAACATTTCAATCGTACTCAAACTTTCTAGTGTCGCGACAACGCGTGTCGCTGATTTATC
>JBLINE010000172.1:0-3169 GCA_047638895.1 Lysobacterales bacterium | reverse complement strand
TATTGATCTATGAAAGTTATTGAAGGAAAAATTAGAGCTAAGGGTAAAAGAATAGCAGTTGTTGTCGCTCGTTTTAATGAGTTCATCACAAAACGTCTACTTGATGGATGTTTAGATGAATTGAGTAAAGCAGGTGTAGCAAAAACTAATATTACTGTTATCTGGGTGCCAGGCGCTTTTGAGATTCCTGTAGCTGCTTTAAAAGCGGTAAGAAAAAACCATGCGGTTGTTTGTTTAGGATGTATTATTAAAGGTGAGACTGACCATTATGACCTTGTGGCAGAAGGAACAACAAAAGGTATTATGGATGTGATCACAAAAACAGGAAAGCCAGTAGTGTTTGAGGTTCTTGCCACTGAAACAGTTGAGCTATCTGAGAAACGTGTAGATAAAGGTCGCGATGCGGCACAAGTAGCACTTGAGATGATAGATGTTTTATCTCAGATAGGTAAGGTTAAAAACGTATGAGAAAAAGAACACTGGCCCGTGAGTTTGTTTTAAAGATATTTTATCAGGCAGAGATGACTCGACGAGAATTACATACAGCATCAGAAGTTTTTTGGTCTGAGAAAGAAAAGATTGAACAGAACGTTAAAGAATTTTCAGATATGCTTGTTTTAGGTGTTGAGAAAAATAAGAAAGAGGTTGATGATATAATTAGGAAGTATGCCGCTAATTGGCAGCTTGAGCGTATGGCCGTTATTGATCGTAATATTTTACGGCTGGGTACATTCGAAATTATGTTTGCTGATGAGATCCCACCCAAAGTAACAATTAACGAAGCCGTAGAACTTGCTAAGAAATATGGCGATTCTGAGTCTGGTAAATTCGTTAATGGTATTTTAGATAAAATTCATAAAGAAGAGTTATTACCCAAAGATAAATAATACGTATGTCTAAATTCGCTGATTTGCATATTCATACATCTTGTTCAGATGGCACACAAACCCCTGAAGAAGTGGTCGCAATGGCGCATGACAAAGGGTTCAGTTGTATTGCTATAGCTGATCATGACACAGTCGATGCGATTAAACCTGCGATCATTGCCGCCCGTGCATATGACATGGAAGTTATTCCAGCCATAGAATTATCGACGGTAACAAACAAGAAAGATGTGCATATCTTAGGCTATCTTTTCGATTATGAAGATGAAGATTTTCTAAAAGTAGTTGGAGATGTTCAACGTTCACGTACGGGACGGATGCACGATATGATTGAACGATTAAATGCGCTTGGTATTGATAATATTACGTTTGAAGAGGTATCTAACTTTGCAGAAACAAAATCTTTAGGCCGTCCTCATTTAGCTAAATTTTTAGTTGAAAAAGGATGGGTTAAGTCTAATCAAGAAGCTTTCGATAAATACCTAGCTGAAGGACAACCAGCTTGTGTACCTAAATTTAATATCTCAACTGTTGACGGTATCCGCGCTATTAATAAGGCTGGTGGTATTGCGGTACTGGCACATCCTAGAGCATCAAAAGTAGATGAACATATACCAAAATATGTTGAAGCAGGTTTAGGTGGTTTAGAAATTTATTATCCTAATACGCCACGAGAGTTAATACGTCATTACGAAGGGTTAGTGAAGAAGCATGGTTTAGTAGCTACAGGCGGATCTGATGCGCATGGTGCTGCTAAGAAACATACATATATTGGACGTATGAAAGTAGACTATATTCATGTTGAGCGGTTAAAGAAATATCATAATGAAAAATATAATAATATTTAACTGAGGAGGGTATACATGAGTGAGAAAAAGATATCTATAAATATTGATGATAAATTTATTTATTTTCGAGTAGGAACACGAATTTTTTGGTCACTAATATTTGCAATGATTTTATCTTTGATTTTTGCAATTGGGAGAGTTGAAATTGCTCATGCTGATGGCATACCTGCTGAATTTTCAGTAGCTCATTTTATGGGGTGGACATTAGTTTTTATGGTTGTTATTGGATTGTTTCATGTGTATGACTTTTTTGTTCAAAAAAGTTATGTCTTTTTAGTTACAGAGGAAAAAATTCAAATGAAAGGTGGTGTTCTAACTACTATAGACCGTGTAACTGATATAAACCGAGTAACAGACGTAACTGTATATCAAGAAATGTGGGGGAAGATCTTTAATTATGCTACAGTATGTTTTCAGACAGCTGGTTCTTCTATGGTAGAGTTCATATTTGCGAATATTTCTGTTAGTGAGGCCCGTGAAGTCAAAGAATTCGTACATTCTCGATTGACTAAGAAAGACGATTAGGTATATTTATACATGATAAGTAAACTTTAGCTAGCCAGGTGTAACACTATTATGAGAAATAAAATATTTATTGTGGCTAAATGTGCACAGACAATAGATGGTAAGATTGCAACGCGCACATCAGACTCTAAATGGATTACGGGAAAACCTGCCCGTGATTACGCCCGTAAGTTACGTAATACCTTTGATGGTATTATGGTTGGTGTAAATACAGTTCTTAAAGACGATCCACGTCTAACAACATCTAAGCCTAAGAATAATTTCAAACGTATAATTTTAGATTCAACGCTTAAGACATCTTTAAAAGCAAAGGTCTTAACCTCTGGAGCTTCTCAAGATTGTATTATCTTAACGACTAAGAAAGCTTCAGAATCTAAAATTAAAAAGATGATGAATTTAGGCGTAAGTGTTATAATATGCCCTGCAACATCACATGGGTATGTAAATTTAAGAAAAGCGGTAGTTAAGCTTAATGCTTTAGGTATTAATAAGATTCTTATTGAAGGTGGTGCTCATGTTGTTGGGCGGGCGCTTAAGCTAGGATTAGTTGATCATATGCATATCTATATTGCGCCTAAAATCCTCGGGGATAAAGAGGCATTAGGTTCGGTTGCGGGTTTAAACGTGACAAAGATTGATCGTGCACTTAAGCTTAATATCATTCAAGTAAATAAAATTGGAAAGGATATTTTAATAAAAGCTGATGTTTACAGGAATAATTGAAGAATTAGGAACTATTAAGAAGATTACTAAAAAGACTAACCTTAGTGTCCTCGAGGTAAGTGCAAAGAAAGTAATTACGGGCATGCGCATTGGCGATAGTGTGGCTATCAATGGCGTGTGTTTATCTATTATAAAGAAGACTAAAACAACTTTAAGCTTTGATGTTATGCGTGAGACGTTGATTTTAAC
>JBLINE010000171.1:0-3184 GCA_047638895.1 Lysobacterales bacterium | reverse complement strand
TCTTATGTTATCAATATTGCGTTATCTTTTACTTGCCTGCCACTTTGTAATTAGCTCCTTATTCTGCTTCAGCATCATTATCTTCCGCCCATTTCATCACAGTAATAGCCGTATTTTGGCACAAGTATATTCTCAGATTGGCCGTCGTATTATTGGTGTAAAAATCATACATCATAATGAAGAAATCATGACTAATCATGAGCCTTGTGTCGTTGTTTCTAATCACCAAAGCAATTGGGATTTATTCATCGTAGGTTCCATCGTTCCAAAGAGAGTCGTGAGCTTAGGCAAAAAGAGTTTAAAGTGGATGCCTTTCTTCGGTCAGGTGTATTGGTTAGCAGGGAATATTCTAGTTGATCGTGGTAATCGTAAAAAAGCGATGGAAGCGATGGCTACGACTAAAAAGGCACTGACAACAAAAGATACTTCAATTTGGTTTTTTGCTGAAGGAACGCGTAACCATGGTAAAAACATGCTGCCTTTCAAGAAAGGGGCTTTTGTTACCGCTGTTAATGCGGGCGTTCCTATAATCCCTGTTTGTACCAGCAGCTACCTTGAAGACTTTAGTATAGCGCGCTTAAATAATGGCACCGCACGTATTAAAGTATTAGAGCCGATAGAAACAAAAGATTTAACCTTGGACGATGTAGATCAGCTTATGCTTGATACACACTTGGCCATGATGGATGGTATTCAAGAAATGGATGCTAAGAATCAATCTTCTAAGTCATAACTCTTTACAATATTAGCGTAGCGGCCATCTTTCTTTAGCTGCTCTAATCCTAAGTTGAATGCCTTAATAAGGGTTCGATACTTAGGGTTAGTACGATTCGCCGCTAGATATAGTTTTTTTGCCATAAATGGAGTATCGACGATACTCAGCTTTTCTTCCCAATTCTCAATATGCTCCTCAAGCATATATTCAATAACATACTGATCATCAAGCGTTAAATCGATTCTCCCTGCAATTATGTTCATCATATTATTAAGCAGAGATGAGGATGTAATTCGTTTGATGCTAATTTCATTCAAGAACTCCTCACCATATTGATAGCCTAAAATAGTACCTACTCGCATCCCCTGTAGGCTTGCTAAGCCTGTATATTCAAAATAAGAAGTTCTGGGTTTAATAAACTTGATGGTACTTTCGAAGATAGCCTCGCTATACAGCAAGTAGTCATTACGATCCTCCGTATACCAGGCACCGATTAATAAATCAGCTTGTTTTTGTTGAATCATTACCATAGCTCTAGACCAAGGGAAAAACTTAATCTCTAAGTCATACCCTTGCGTCTGGAAGGCTTCTTTAGCAATTTCAGCGAGTAAACCCTGTTGTTTAGTATCTGGATTTAGTAAAACAGGCCAAGGATCGCCAACAGCCGTTAACTTAATGCGCTCTGACCATGAGAGTGATGAGACGGCTAAAAGAACTGAGAATATAAGAACTTTCATATAATCCCTTGTGGCACATTCGTTAGCGTTAAAACAAAGTATAGGCACTATAAATTGCAAGTATTAACGCAGTAATGGAAAGTCAGCTCACGGCTAAAAGAAAATTACTCAATTTAACAAGATTATTAGAGGAATTTGCTAATCTTAAAGAAGAACCGTCAAAATGTGAGAAATTTAATGTTGCTAGGGTGGATGAAAATGTGTTTTGTGGCGCTGATAACAGCGTTCTTATCAATTAATGCCCACAGTCAAAATAGCAATGAACTGTTACCTGAAACTGTTGAATTACGTAGGGGCGAAAGCATTCTCTTATTGGCTTACTCAGAATTATTAGAAGATGCTCAAGGGATATTTACGCCGGCTCAGGCAATCGAGTCTAAAGAATGGGTGGCAGTTGGGAAAAATGATTTGAATTTAGGCATTACCGATAGCACCTACTGGTTTAAGGTGTCGGTAAAATATGCAGAAGAACAAAATAGAATTTTTCAAATACATTACCCCTTATTAGATTATGTCGATTTCTATTTACTCAAGAATCAAAAAATAATCACACATACTGCTACCGGTGATGCACTTCCTTTTAATACTCGGCCGATCAAGAATAAAGACTTTGTTTTTTCTCATCTTGATGGCGAAAATCAGACTCTCACAATTTTAATTAAAGTTAAGACACAAGGTACTATGGTTCTGCCCTTGTCGTCGGTTGATATTGAATATTACGCGCAAGAAGAATCTTTAGAAGCACTTGGATATGGGATATATTATGGAATCTCATTGGCAATGTTACTTTATAACCTTATGCTGTTTGTCTACTTAAAAGATAAAAGTTATTTGTACTATTGTGTCTTTGTTTTAATCGTATTAATTAGTGCACTAGCCTATACGGGTCATGGATTCTATTATTTGTGGCCAGAAAATAATGAGTTAAATCAGTACATTACCCCGGTAGCTTCCGCTGTGGGGTTTATGGCTTCTGCTCTATTTATGGCTAGTTTTTTACAATTAAAAACTAGAGGGCGCTGGGG
This sequence comes from Lysobacterales bacterium, assembly GCA_047638895.1. Lineage (GTDB taxonomy): Bacteria > Omnitrophota > Gorgyraeia > Zapsychrales > Zapsychraceae > JANQNA01. The sequence goes on along the minus strand of JBLINE010000171.1, from coordinate 707 downwards.
GAAGAAAGTCTATTACTCGTGTATTTCCCTTTCGGGTATTGTTATTGTTTTATCAATTTTATTCAGTTATTCAGATAGTATAAAAGTGATGTCGCTGGCTCAATTGGCATTAACGGTTATGTTTTTAGGAACGTCAATATATTTGTGGTCAAGAGGCGTGTCCGAAGCGAAATACTTTACAATCGCCTGGTTATTTTTTATTGCTGGCAATATGATTACTTCTTTTAGAGTTCTAGGCATTGTACCGTCTAGTTTTTTTACTGTTTACGCTAACTTGTTCGGAAATGTTATGGAAATGCTTTTATTTTCTATGGGCCTAGCCCATCGTTTCGAAACTATGCGTAAAATACAGCTGGAATTATCTAGAAAATTAAGGTTCGCCCAGCAGGATGCGATTGAAAATTTAGAAAAATATCGTGATCTATTTCAGCAATCACCCGTTGGGTTGTTTCGATATGAAAGGGCGAGTGATGAATTCTATAATAACAAAAAATCTAATGAATTAATTAATAAACATGAAAATATTAGAAGGTTCATGCAAGATGAGCTGACATTTAGTGATTATAAAAGCTTACTTAAATATAATGAAATTAAAGATAAGGCTATTAAGTATGATAGTGATAAATATTATAATCTTTCATTGTTAGTTGTTAGAGGTGAAAGTGGAGAGGTGATAGAGGTCGAAGGTTCTTTACTGGATATTAGTG
>JBLINE010000170.1:0-3200 GCA_047638895.1 Lysobacterales bacterium | reverse complement strand
AGGGTGTGGTTGTAGATCGTACTTGGTTAAAAAATAAAGGTATGAGTGCATCACTTGTTGACTATTATATAAAAAGAGGGTATTTGGAATCTGTGGCGCGAGGTGTTTATCGAAGGCCAGGTGGAATGCTCAAATGGCAGCATTTAGTTTACTCATTGCAAATACTTGGATTTTCACTTCACGTTGGAGGTCGATCTGCTTTGGAGTTAAAGGGGCGTGCACATTATTTGCCGCTAGGGGGAAAAGAAAAAATACATCTTTATTGTCAAAAAAAATTACCTAGATGGTTATTCAAAATAAATGTTAATGTTGAATTTGTAGAGCACTCCAGAGCTATCTTTCAAGGTCATAGCAAATTGGGTGTAAGTAATGTTTTATTCGGAAGTTGGGATTGGGAGATAAATGTTTCATCCCCCGAACGAGCACTTTTTGAAATGATGGCTGATGTCCCAAAAAAAGAAACCTTTCATATGGTTGATGTTGTCATAGAAGGAGCAGTAACTCTAAGACCTGACTTAATAAATTCCTTGTTAGTTAATTGTAAGAATATAAAAGTCAAAAGGTTGTTTTTGTGGTTTGCACAAAAGTATTATCATCAGTGGTTTGAAAATGTGAACTTGGAGAAAGTTGATTTAGGAAAAGGCAAGCGCGTTGTTCAAGAAAATGGTAAGCTAGATTCTAAATATTTAATAACAGTACCAAGGGATAGTGATGATCGAGAAGAACAATCCATATTTTAAACAAGTACAACTTTTAGTAGAGGTTTTGCCTTTTGTTGCAAAATATGATTGTTTTGCTTTAAAGGGTGGTACAGCGATTAATTTGTTTGTTCAAGATATGCCGCGTCTTTCTGTGGATATTGATTTGACCTATTTACCAGTAGAAGATAGAGATAAATCTTTAGCGAATATTGAAGCCACACTTAAACAGATTGCACAGGACGTTAGAAAATATATTGTTGGTAGTTCTGTTGAGGAAGTTTCTATGCGTAATCCTTCAATGGTGAGCAAGTTAAAAATCATAAGAAATAAGAGTGAGATTAAAATTGAACCAAATTTAGTGATAAGAGGTTCTGTCTTTCCTTGTGAAGAATGCGAAGTATCAGTCAAAGTTCAAGAAGCATTTGAGATGACGACGAAGATGTTCATTGTGTCATTGGCAGATTTGTATGGAGGAAAAATATGTGCAGCTTTAGATCGTCAGCATCCACGTGATCTTTTTGATATTAAATTTTTATTAGATGGTGAAGGGATTACGGAAAATATTCGTAAAGGATTTTTAGTCTATCTAATTAGCCATGATCGACATATGCATGAATCACTTAACCCTGAACTGAAAGAATTTAAATCTGTTTATGAGGCTGAGTTTAAAGGTATGACTAATGAAGAGGTGTCATATGAAGAGCTTGTTGAGGTTCGAAGTAGGTTAGTTGATATTATTAATAAATCGCTTACGTCCGATGAGAAAAATTTCTTGGTATCTTTCAAAAAAGGCAATCCGAATTGGAGCTTATTAGATCTTAAAGATGTTGAAGATTTACCAGCAGTCCGTTGGAAATTGTTTAATATCCAGAAAATGGATGCAGGAAAAAGAGAAGATTATGTTTTGAAGTTAAAAAAGGCTCTTCAGTAAAACGTGATAACGCATGTGTAACAAAACAAAGCTGATAACAAGCAGAAATATTTAATAATTGAGTATAAAACAATCCCCCAGAGAAATATTTAATTCTAAAATACTGAAATGGAGTAAGACATGAGTACACACGATAAATTATTAGCTTTACCACGGTATAAAGAACGTTCATTTGTAGCACAAGATGCCGATTTATTGGATATTAAGCAGCTTAAGGGATATTATCAAATTTTGACTGATTGTAAGGTTGAATCAGATGACATGTTTGAAAAATGGGTTTTAGACCGTTCTGAACTTGATTCTGTATTGGATCAGGTGGGGTCTGTTTTATACATAGATATGACTTGTCAAACGGACGATAAGGCTAAGGCGCAGGCGTATCAGGATTTTACGCAGAATATTGTTCCTGTTGTTATGCCTTTAGAGGATGAATTAAACAAGAAATTTCTTAAGTTGAATGAGAAGTTTAATTTAGATGAAGAGCGTTATAAAATTTATACGCGTGAGATTAAGGCTGATGTAGAGTTGTTTAATGAAAAGAATGTCGATTTACGCACTCAAGTAGAATTACTTTCTCAAGAATATCAAACCATTATGGGAGCTATGACGGTTGAATTTGATGGCATTGAAAAGACAATGCCTGAGATGAGTAAGTATTTACTTGAGACGGACCGTGATTTAAGAGAGCGTGCATGGAAAGCAGTAACGGCTAGACGATTGCAAGATACGGATAAGTTAGATGATATTTTTGATCAAATGATTAAGTTGCGTCATGAAATATCTCAGAATGCGGGATGTAAAAATTTTGCTGAGTATAAGTTTAGATCATTACATCGGTTTGATTACACTGTGGAAGATTGTAAGAAATATCATCAAGCGATGGAGGAATGTGTATTGCCATTGTATACGGAGTTGGTTAAGAAAGATAAGGTACTTTTGGGTTTAGATGAATTTCGCCCGTGGGACACAGCGGTTGATCCGATGGGACGTGCGCCACTTAAACCATTTGAAAAAGATGATCAATTAATTAATGGTGTTAAAAAAATATTTGATAAAGTTGATGGGGAGTTAGCTGCTTATTTTAAAGAGATGAAGGATGCGGGCTGTTTAGATTTAGCAAGCCGTAAGGGTAAGGCTCCAGGAGGATATCAATCATCTTTAAATGAAGCACGTAAGCCGTTTATATTTATGAATGCGGTAGGGCTTGATGGTGATGTGAATACATTGCTTCATGAAGCAGGCCATGCGTTTCATACATTTTTATCAGCCCATGATCCGCTCTCAGATTATCGTCACGCACCGATGGAGTTTTGTGAGGTAGCATCTATGGCTATGGAGTTGCTTGGTGCAGAACATTTGTCTGAATTTTATAATAGTGAAGATGAGAAGCGTTCGGTTAAAGAACATTTAGAAGATATTCTTTTTGTTCTTATTTGGGTAGCTACGATTGATTCTTTTCAACACTGGATTTATGACAATCCAACGCATACACGTGAAGAACGAACAGAATCGTGGCTAGCTACGCTTGATCGGTTCAGTCCGAATTTAGTTAATTGGGATGGTTTTGA
>JBLINE010000169.1:0-3208 GCA_047638895.1 Lysobacterales bacterium | reverse complement strand
AAACAATACTTTGGTTAATATTGTTAATAATCAAATTAAGGGTGACGAAAATTCAGGTAAGTTACACCCTTGTCATCGTTTAGATAAAGATACTTCTGGTGTTATTTTATTCTCTAAGGGTAAGAGAAATCAAAAAGTAATGATGGATGAATTTCAGAATAAACGTGTACAAAAAAAATATACGGCATTTATTCAAGGAAAAATATCTCAGCTTAAAGGGATTATTGATCGTCCTGTAAAGTCTTTTGATAAAGGTAAGTTTCGTAAGCATAATTCGTCTCTTAGTGCAGAAACACGATATAGTGTAGAGCTTCAATATAAAAAATATACAGTTGTTGAGGTTGAGCCTGTAACAGGGCGTACAAATCAAATTCGTATTCATTTTAGTGATATAGGGCATCCACTTGTTGGAGAACGTAAGTATGCTTTTAAGCGAGATTCAGCTTTTAAATTTAAACGTACTGCGTTACACGCAAAACAATTAACATTTATAGACCCTATAGGCGGAGAGGAAGTTTCCGTTAAGGCAGAATTAGCCGAAGATATGAAGAATTTTTTGGATATAAATAATAAATAATGACATACAAAGGAGTAACCGTATGAGTGAAGTAACAACAATCAAAGGTAAAACACTTAGTGAATTATGTGAGTATTGTCATGGTATTGCTAAAGAAAAAGGATTTTGGGATGAAGAGCGCAATGTGGGTGAAGCATTGATGCTTGTTGTTACTGAAATTGCAGAAGCAATGGAAGGCTACCGTCAGCAAGATAATGATAACTTTCAGGAAGAGATTGCGGATGCGTTTATTCGTTTGTTTGATTTTTGTGGTGGTATGGGCATTGATATTGAAGAAGAAATTTCAAAGAAATGTGATATCAATAAAAAACGACCGTATAAACATGGTAAAATTTGTTAATAGTATATGCGATTTAATAAATACACGTTACTTTTAATATTAACAATTTCTTTTGGTGGTTGTGCCACGGCACGTATTCCGGCGTATGTTCAGAGCCAAGAGGTTCCATATAAGAAGAAGTTCTTCACGACTTATGAAAACACTCTTTTGTCAACTAAGGTTGTTTTAGAGGAATTGGGTTGGTATATTGAAGAAGAAAAAGATCCAAGTATTTATGAACGTATAGCAAACGCGGATGATCCTTATAGTAGTAACGTACTTTTAATAACAGAAGTACGTGAACAAGGATTAGTTGTTGGTACAATTTATAAACGGCTTAATGTTTTTATCAGTTCAGGAGTTGATGATAAAGAAACTGATGTTGAGGTACGTTCATTAACTGTAACAGCTATGCCTTTTAGTAGTATCCGTGATTATAAAGATGATGCTGATGTTGATATTATTTTCAAAAAAATAGAGGAAAGTCTTTAGATATAGGTGGCAATTAGTATATGTCAGTAGATAAGGATGAGTAATGATCCATTGTCTATTGGTAAATACTAGTTGCCTTTTTTATTATGAATAAATTCAAGTTAACAAGTAAATTTAAACCAGTGGCTGAACAACTTGATGCCGTTGAGAAGTTGGTTGAGAATATCAATAATGGTGAACAATCACAGGTATTACTTGGTGTGACTGGGTCAGGGAAAACATTTACACTAGCTAATGTTATTGAAAAGATAAATCGTCCAACATTGGTAATTAGTCATAACAAAACCTTAGCTGCTCAGTTATATAGTGAGTTTAAAGAATTTTTTCCAGAAAATGCTGTTGAGTATTTTGTTAGTTATTATGATTATTATCAACCAGAAGCCTATGTACCTCAAACGGATGTTTTTATTGAAAAAGATGCTTCAGTTAATGATCGTCTTGATCGCCTGCGACTTGCGGCATCGACATCACTAATGACACGACGAGATGTTATTATTGTTGCAAGTGTATCTTGTATTTATAATTTAGGCTCACCAGATGATTATCAAAATTCTTTACTGCAAATGAGTGTGGGTGATGTTATTGAACGTGATGAGGTACTTGAGAAATTAATTGATGTGCAGTATGAACGTAGTGATATGGATTTTAAACGAGGGAGTTTTCGTGTGCGGGGGGATGTGGTTGAGGTTTATCCAGCATATCGTCAAGATGGATTGCGTATTGAGTTTTTTGGCGATGAAATTGAAAAGATTAAACAAATTAATCCAGTATCAGGAAATGTGATAACAGAACTTGATAAGATTGCTATTTATCCTGCGAAGCATTTTATTATTGGGCAAGAAAGTATTGATGCGGCATTATCTGAAATTGAAACAGAACTTCATGCGCGATTGAAGGTGCTTAATAAACAAGGTAAGTTGGCTGAAGCTCAAAGGCTTGAACAAAGAACCAAGTATGACATGGAAATGATGCGTGAGATGGGTTATTGCAATGGTATTGAAAATTATTCACGTGTACTATCTGGCAGGCCAGAAGGTGCGCGTCCGTATAGTTTGATTGATTATTTCCCAGATGATTTTGTAACGTTGGTCGATGAGTCACATGTTACTATTCCACAAGTAAATGGTATGTACAATGGTGACCGTGCGCGTAAGTCGACTTTGGTTGATTACGGATTTCGCTTACCATCGTGTTTGGATAATCGTCCTCTTAAATTTGTTGAATATGAGAAGATGGTTAAGCAAACGATTTATGTATCAGCGACACCAAGTGAGTATGAGATTAAGAAATCTGGTAAACATTTGATTGAACAGATTATTCGCCCAACGGGAATTGTTGATCCACCTATTGAGGTCCGAAAGACAGCAGGGCAGGTAGATGATTTAATTAAAGAAATTAAAACACGTGCTAAGAAGAATGAGCGTACACTTGTGACGACTTTAACAAAACGTATGTCTGAAGATTTAACAGAATATTTGGAAGATAATGATGTAAGAGTTAAGTACTTACATTCTGATATTCAAACGATTGATCGTACGAAAATCTTACAAGATTTAAGGCTTAAGAAATATGATTGTTTAGTAGGTGTTAATTTACTCAGAGAAGGTTTGGATTTACCGGAAGTTTCTTTGGTAGCTATTCTAGATGCTGATAAACAAGGTTTTCTGAGGTCAAAGACATCACTGATTCAAACTTCGGGACGTGCAGCGCGTAATGTAAACGGACATGTTATTTTTTATGCGGATTCTGTAAGCAAAGCCATGAAAGACACAATGGATGAATGTGATCGACGTCGTGAGATACAAGAGGCCTTTAATAAA
>JBLINE010000168.1:0-3256 GCA_047638895.1 Lysobacterales bacterium | reverse complement strand
GAAAATATTTAGGTAACGACATTTGTTTGTTAATGCCGTTAACTTATATGAATAATTCTGGTAAAGCTGTTAAACGAGTTGTTACTACTAAAGAAATTGATTTATCAAATGTGATGATCATTTGTGATGATTTCAATCTTGATTTTGGTCAATTGCGTTTAAGAAAAAAAGGTAGTGGCGGCGGGCATAATGGTCTAAAATCTGTGTGTGAATTAATGCAGGATACTGAATTTCCACGTTTACGTGCAGGTGTTGGTAGTCCACCATGTAGAGATCAAATTGTAGACTATGTGTTAGATGATTTTACAAAGGAAGAGAAAGACAGCCTGAATTCATTTATTGATGAGGCTGTAGGGTGTTGTCTTTTATGGTTAGAAGGCGACGTTGCGAAAGCTATGGATAAGTACAATCAAAAGAGGTAGGAAAATAATGGAAAATAACGAAACAATTAATAAGTATGAACTTATTGTGATTGTTGATGCGAATCAAACGTCTGAAGATAAAGAAGCAATTATTAAAGATGTTTCTGATGAATTAACAAAACAAGGTGCAAAAGTAATTAATAGCCAAGTATGGATGGAAAAGCAAAGATTTACATTTGAAATCAAGAAACTTAAAGAAGGAACATATTATACTGTGAATTTCGAGAGTACTGGTGCTACAAATGATGCGGTTACACGTGCGTTGAATATTAAAGATAAAGTATTGCGTGCTATGATTTCAGTTGTTAATGCGCAACCAGCGTCGTAAGGAAATAATTTATAATTTTGTTTAGTAAGGAGAAAGTAAATGGCGAATTTAAATAAAGTTTTTTTAATTGGTAATTTAACAAGAGATCCAGAATTACGTTATACGCCAGGTGGAACGGCAGTAGCTAATTTAGGACTTGCGGTAAATCGTAAGTTTAAAGATAGTAGTGGTGAGTTAAAAGAAGAAGTTTGTTTTTTAACTGTAACAGTTTGGGATAAACAAGCTGAAGCATGTTGCCAATACTTATCAAAAGGGCGTCCAGTATTTGTAGAAGGTGTTTTACAATCACGTTTTTGGGAAACTAATGATGGACAAAAACGTAGTGCTATTGATGTGCGCGCAGAACGTGTGCAATTCTTAGGGGCTTATTCAAGCAACAAAGATAAAGACGCAAATGGCGCAGTAGATGAAGCATTGGCAGAAGTGACAGTGGGTGACGTACAGCCAGGTGCAGCAATTAAACCAGAAGATATTGCTTGGGATGAGTAATATTGGCATTACACGCGGGTAAGCAATTTTGCTTTTTCCCCCCGTAATGTCCTCGTAAACCGGAGGATAGTATAGTGGCAAAGAAATCAGCGGTCAAAAGACCAAAAAGAAAATTTAGTAAATTTAAAAATACGGCTAAGTTTAAATTAGCTCCAGATGCGGTTATTGACTTTAAGAATATTCCGTTGTTGCAAAAGTATGTTAACGATCGTGGTAAAATTGTACCTCGTCGTATTACTGGTGTAACAGCTAAGGAACAGCGTCAATTATCAGCAGAAATTAAGAAGGCAAGATTTCTTGCTTTGCTTGAAACAGGGGGAGTGAAAAAATAGCCATGGAAGTTATACTGATAAAATCTATTGAAAATTTAGGAAAGGTCGGTGATGTAGTTAAAGTTAAAGATGGTTATGCACGTAATATGTTATTACCACAAAAATTAGCTTTTCTAGCAACGCCATCTAACCTTAAACGTATTGCAAAACTAGAAGCTGCACGTAAAGCAGAGCATGATGTAGAGAAAAAAGTAGCTGAAGATCTAGTTGAGAAGTTAGGTAAAGCATCACCAACAGTAAATGTTGAAGTAAATGATCAAGAGAAACTTTATGGATCAATTACAGAGACTGATATTGTTAAAGCTTTAGAAGTTGAAGGGTTTTCTATTGAGAAGAAACAAATTTCTCTTGAGAAGCCTATTGAAGAATTAGGTATTTTTGACGTAGACATTAAGTTACATTCGGAAGTGACAGCTAAGATTCGCTTATGGGTAACAAAGAAGTAAAAATACCACCTCAAAATATCGATGCTGAGAAATCAGTATTAGGAGCTATGCTCATTGATGATGAAGCGATCGGTACTGCCGTCGAAATCATCGATGCAGCATGGTTCTATGATGAATCGCACCGTAGAATCTACCAAGCAATTTTAGATCTGTATAATAATCGCAAAAATGTTGATTTAATTACATTATCTGAGAAATTACGTACTGAAAAAACACTTGAGTCTGTAGGCGGAGCTGCCTATATTTCTGAACTTATTGATTTTGTACCTACATCAGCTAATGTTAAACATTACGCTCAAATTGTTAAAGAAAAAGGTATTCTCCGTCAGTTAATACGTAATTCTACTCAAATCATAAAAGAAAGTTATGGTGAAGATGGTGGGGATGTTGATGCTGTTGTAGATAATGCAGAGCGATTGATTTTTGAGATTGCAGATATGAAGCAAGTACAACAATCAACGCACATCAAAGATATTGTTAAAACAAGTATTACAAAGATTGAACAATTATACCATCGCAAAGAAAGTCTTACAGGTTTGCCATCAGGATTTGCTGAAATTGATAAAATGACTTCGGGTCTACAACCTGCAGATATGATTATTGTCGCCGCACGTCCATCCATGGGGAAGACCGCATTTGCGATTACTATAGCAGAAAATATTGGAATTAATCATGGTAAGGGTGTTGCCATTTTTAGTTTAGAGATGTCGAAAGAACAGTTAGTGCAACGTATGTTGTGTTCACAAGCGCGTGTAGATGCCCAAAAGGTGCGTTCAGGATTTTTACCAGCGTCAGATTGGCCGAAGCTTACTAAGGCTGCAGGAAAACTATCGACATCCAAAATATTTATTGATGATACACCAGCTATTACAGCTATGGAATTACGAGCTAAAGCGCGTCGTCTTAAGGCAAATCATGATATCCAACTTATTGTACTAGACTACATTCAGTTAATGCGTGGCGGTTTTAAAAGTGAAAGTCGTCAGCAAGAAATTTCAGAAATTTCCCGTTCACTTAAATCGTTGGCACGTGAACTTAGTGTTCCAATCATTGCGTTAAGTCAGCTATCACGTGCGGTAGAATCACGTCAAGATCATAGACCTATGCTTTCTGATTTACGTGAGTCTGGTGCTATTGAGCAGGATGCGGATGTTGTTATGTTGCTTATGCGTGAAGAGTATTACAATCCTACAGAAGATAATCGTAACAAAGCAGAAATTATTATAGCGAAACAACGTA
>JBLINE010000167.1:0-3275 GCA_047638895.1 Lysobacterales bacterium | reverse complement strand
TGCTCTTTGGCAATATTATTAATCAACTCTTGAATAAGTACGGTTTTACCAACTCCCGCACCACCAAATAATCCAACTTTTCCACCTTTACGATAAGGCGCTAAAAGATCGACAACTTTAATACCTGTTACTAACATAGCATCGGATGTGTCTTGATCTTTAAACTCAGGTGCATCACGATGAATAGGCATTCGAGATTTAGCATTAACAGGACCAGCTTCATCAATTGGTTCGCCTAAAAGATTTAATACACGCCCTAATGTCTCTTCTCCCACTGGCATACTCATACCTTCGTTAGTATTTAAAACCGCCATGCCTCGTTGAACACCTTCTGTCATGTCCATCGCAATTGTTCTAACAGTATTGTTGCCAAGATGCTGAGCTACTTCAAGTGTGAGATTATGTTCACGATCATCAATAGTTGGGTTTGTTATTTTAAGTGCTGTAAATATTTTAGGTAAATCCCCATCTGGAAATATAACATCAATAACAGCTCCAAGAACTTGTAAAACTTCACCTGTTGCTTTTTCTGTTTGTGTTGCCATGCTTATTATCCTTATTTTAATGTTCTTGAAAAAAATTAATTATAAAGCTTCTGCACCTGATACAATTTCAGTAAGTTCAGTGGTAATCGCTGCTTGTCGTGCACGATTTCGACGTAATGTGTAACTATCAATCATATCACTAGCATTATTTGTTGCATTGTCCATCGCCGTCATACGTGCGCCATGTTCACCAGCTGAGTTCTCAAGCAAGGCAAAATATACTTTAAAATATAAATAATGTGGTACAAGAAAATCTAAAAGCTTTGTTGTTTCTGGTTCATAAATATACTCACGTGAATCCGACTCAGGGATTTCTTCTAATAACTCATTTGGTTCAATCGGCAATACTTTCTGGAAAATTGTTGTTTGTGATAAAGGACTAAAAAACTGATTGTATGACATATAAACTTCGTCATATTCTTCACTAATAAAATGATCCATTAAATCTTCGCCGATTTTTTTAGCTTCCTTAAAATCAGGTTTAATTGTAATGCTTTCATAATGCTCACGCACACGTTTGAGCTTCTTAAAGAAGGCGTACCCGCGCTTACCACAACAACTCACATCAATTTGATCAAAGTTACTTTTATTATCTTCAATCCATTGATTAACTTTTTTATTAGCATTATGGTTAAAAGCACCGCATAACCCTTTATCTGATGTGAAAATTAAAATTAATGCTTTTTTAGGATTATCACTAGACTTAAATAACGGATGAGCGGTAGCGTCAGCTGCCAATGCAATACGTGATACAAGCTCTGTTATGCTTTTCGCATAAAGCTTAGCATTCGTTTGTGCATCTTGCGCCCTACGCAACTTACTCGCCGAAACCATCTTCATAGTCCTAGTAATCTTTTGCGTATTTTTTAAGCTTTTAAGCTTATTATTAAATTCTTTAATACTTGCCATAAGTTATACTTTAAAATGTCGTTCTTTAAATTCCGTTAATAATTTATTTAAAGCTTCTTTAACTTCATCGGTTAAAGCTTGTTCTTTATTGAACAGCTTAATGAAATCAACATAATGAGAGTCAACAGCCTCAAGCAATTGTTTTTCAAATTCTAAAACTTTATCAACAGCCACATCATCTAAATATCCATTAGATCCAGCATAAATCATAATAACTTGCTTAGCGACTTCGAGTGGCACACGAATACCTTGTTTAATAAGTTCCATTAAACGTTGCCCACGTTCAAGTTGCTTACGGGTTGCTTCATCAAGATCAGAAGCAAATTGTGAGAAAGCTGCTAGTTCACGATATTGTGCTAATTCTAAACGTAATGTTCCAGCAGTTTGCTTCATCGCTTTAATCTGAGCATCCCCACCTACACGTGACACAGAAATACCTGGGTTAATAGCTGGACGTTGTCCTGAATTAAAAGCATCCGTTTCTAAAAATATCTGACCATCTGTAATAGAAATTACGTTCGTCGGAATATACGCAGACACATCTCCGGCTTGTGTTTCAATAATTGGCAATGATGTCAAACTACCCGCGCCATTTTTATCATTCATTTTAGCCGAACGTTCAAGTAGGCGACTATGTAAATAAAAGATATCCCCTGGATATGCTTCACGCCCTGGAGGTCTTCTTAAAAGCAATGATAACTGTCTGTAAGCTTGTGCTTGCTTAGTTAAATCATCATAAATTATTAATGCATGACGCCCACTATAAAGATAGTGTTCAGCCATCGCTGTTCCTGCATAGGGTGCTAAAAATTGCATTGGTGCTGGATCAGACGCTGTCGCGGCAATAATTGTTGTATATTCCATTGCCCCATATTTTTTAAGTGTTTCAACAACACTAGCAACTGTCGAACGTTTCTGTCCAATAGCCACATAAAAACACTGCACACCTTTACCTCTTTGATTAATAATTGTATCAATCGCAAGTGTTGTCTTCCCTGTCTTACGATCACCAATAATAAGCTCACGTTGCCCACGACCAATTGGTGTTAAAGCATCAATAACTTTAATACCTGTTTGCATTGGTTCATGAACATTTTTACGCTCAATAATACCTGGTGCTTTAAATTCAATTTTACGTGTTTCTTTACATTTAATGGGTGCGCCACCATCAATAGCAACACCAAGCGCATCTACAACGCGCCCAACAAGATCATCACCAACTGGTACTGATGCAATGGTTGATGTACGTTTAACGATAGATCCTTCTTTAATACCTGTATCAGATCCAAAAATAGCAACACCAACATTATCTTCCTCTAAGTTCAGCGCCATACCACGCGTACCATCATCGAATTCAACAAGTTCACCTGCCATAACTTCTGATAAACCATTAACACGCGCAATACCATCTCCCACACTTAAAACTGTGCCGATCTCATATACATTATGCTCTTCGTTAAAGCTTGATAATTGTTTTTTCAGAATATCTGAAATTTCTTCAGGTCTTAACTTACTTCCCATAATAAAATCCTTTAAGTACTTATAAGTTTCTGTTTAAATTGTTTTAGTTGATTTAATAAACTAAAATCATAAATGCGATTATCAAAAATAAGTCGCATACCACCAATTAACTTCTTATTAGTTGAAATTCTAGATTGCACAGTTTTTGTAAACTTTTTAGATAAGTGCTTATCAATCTCTTTTATTGTTTTATCTGTAAGATCAAAGCTCGTCTCGATATTAACATCAAGAATTCCTACTTTTTCTTTGTAAACTTTTTCAACATCACAACAAATCTCAGACAGTAAATTAAGCCGTCCT
>JBLINE010000166.1:0-3286 GCA_047638895.1 Lysobacterales bacterium | reverse complement strand
AAGCACCTAAAAAAGATATTCCTAAACCAAAAGATACGAATTTAGATGAACCAAAAGATACAAATTCAGATGAACCCAAAAATAACGCATAAAGTTTGAAAAACACTCGCTCATTAACAAAAAAAAGATCACGCTACACTATTAAAGCAGGTAATCATCAGTTAAGGCTCGGTGATAAAACCCATATTATGGGCGTTTTAAACTTAACCAATGATTCTTTTAGCCAAGATGGTTGTTTAAATAAAGCAAATAGCGTTGATCACGCTATACGCAAAGCAAAGAATTTTATACGTAACGGTGCTTCAATTATTGATGTGGGTGGAGAATCTAGCAGACCAGGTGCAACACAAATAAGCGTTAAAGAGGAAGTGCGACGTATTATTCCAACTATATCTGCCGTTTCTAAGTTTCAACAAAGCATAGTTTCTGTTGATACTTACAAATCCACCGTTGCTAAACACGCACTTGATGCTGGAGCGATTATTGTTAATAACATTATGGGTAGCACACCAAATGTTTCATTATTAAAAATGGTTCGTAATTATAATGCAGCTATTGTTCTAATGCACATTAAAGGTATCCCACGCACTATGCAAACAAATATAAAGTATAAAAGTGTTGTTAGTGACATTATAGATACTTTACAAAAATCTATAAATGTATGTTTAGATTCTGGTATTTCAAAAGATCGTATTATTATTGATCCAGGCATTGGATTTGGGAAAACGGTGGGTCACAATCTTACACTTTTAAATCAGCTCACCAAATTTAATGAATTAAAAACACCAATTCTTATCGGAACATCACGTAAATCATTTATTGGTAAAGTATTAAATAAAGAACCACAGAAGAGTCTTCTGGGTACTATGGCAACAGTAACAAGCAGTATTTTAAAAGGAGCCCATATCGTTAGGGTTCATGATGTCAAAGAAACCAAAGAAGTAGTTGATATGACAGACGCAATAATAAACGAAACAGAAAAAGGTACTAATACATGATATTCTTCATTTGGGGCTTCGTTAAGCCCGTTTTAGAAACAATAATTCTCTGGGTAGTTATTTACCGTATCCTAGTTTTCTTTGAAGGGACACGTGCTTTTCATGTACTTAAAGGTCTATCTTACTTACTTGTTGTTTTTTTGATTTCTCAAATATTTGGGCTTGATACACTCAATTGGCTTTTAACTAAATTCTTTGGTATTTCAATCATCGCGATCATGATTATATTCCAACAAGAATTGCGTCAAGGCCTAGCTCGCTTAGGGCAACAACATTTATTTAATATTGCCATGGAAGAGTCTGAAATTGTCGCTATCATCGAAGACATCGCTACTTCAGCATTCAAATTATCCAACCAAAAAATTGGTAGTTTAGTTGCCATTGAGCGTGAAATTAAATTAAAAAGTTATATTGAAAGCGGTATTCAACTTGATGCTAAAATTTCATCAGAACTAATTCAAAGTATTTTTAAGCCTAGCACACCCCTTCATGATGGCGGTGTTATTACGCGTGCAGATCGTATTGTTGCAGCATCTTGTTTATTTCCTTTATCGGAAAATCCAAACTTCAGCAAGATCCTTGGCACGCGTCATCGCGCAGCTTTAGGTATCACAGAGCAAACAGATGCTATTGTTGTTTTAGTTTCTGAAGAAACAGGTGAAATTTCTGTCGCGGCAGATGGTCGTTTTATTCCTGTTGTTAATCGTGACCGTTTAATCAATATTCTAAAAAATTTATTGGTCGTAACCAATACGAAAAAGAAAAAATGAAAAAGCTACTAACACACAATTTAAGTCTTAAAGTTATTTCCTTAGGAATCGCTATTATTACTTGGATCTACATTCATAACGAATTAATTAAGTAATCATCTAATACTCTTATTATGCCTAAACTCGGAGTTAATATTGATCATGTGGCGACTTTACGCCAAGCACGCCAGGAGCATGAACCAAGCCCAATTGAAGCAGCCCTCATTGCTGAGCATTCAGGGGCTAATACTATCGTTTGTCACTTAAGAGAAGATCGCCGCCACATTCAAGACAAAGATGTTTTTGATCTTAAGAAGATCCTTAAGAAACCCATTAATCTTGAAATGTCTTTAAGCAAAAATATTATAGATATCGCCTTAAAAGTAAAGCCTAAATTTTGTATGTTTGTTCCAGAAAAGCGCCAAGAAGTAACAACTGAAGGTGGGCTTGATGTTATTAGATATGCCCGTCGCTTAAAAAGTGCCACATCCCAATTAACTGATAAAGGTATTATTGTAAGCGTCTTTATCGATCCTATTAAAAAACATATTGATGCAGCTTGTTATGCGGGTGTTAGTATTGTTGAACTTCACACTGGCACTTACGCTAATGCCAAAACAAAAATTGCCAAACAAAAACAACTAGCAAAAATTAAAAGTGCGGCAAAATATGCTAAAGAAAAGGGACTTATCGTTCATGCAGGACACGGCTTAAAATATCATGACGTAAAACCTGTCGCAAAAATAAAATATATTGATGAGCTAAATATTGGACATTCTATAATTTCTCGTAGTGTTGTTGTTGGACTTGCTCGTGCCGTACGTGAAATGAAAGCCTTGGTGAGTTAATATGATTACAGGTACAGGCGTTGATATTATAGAAATTGACCGTATCAAAAAAGCCATTGATCGCTGGGGGGATACTTTTTTAAATCATATCTTCAACGAAGAAGAGATCGCTTACGCACAAACTCACAAAAACTCAGCACAACATTTTGCTGTAAGATTTGCGGCTAAAGAAGCTATTTACAAAGCTATTAGTTGTGATGAATCATTAAGATGGAAAGACATGACTATTCTTAAAGATACTTACGGAAAACCTTATTGTAAATTTAAAGATAATAAATATACTAATACCGTTCATCTATCTTTGTCTCACTGTAAAAATTATGCAGTTGCCAACGCTATTATCTCGCAATAAAAAACTCGTCCATAAGAATTCTTTCGGACATTTATTAGTTCTAGCTGGCTCACAGCGTATGCTTGGCGCTGCTGGCTTAGTTGGCTTATCGGCCATGCGTACAGGAGCAGGACTTGTTACACTAGGCGTAGTAAAATCATTAAATACCGCCTTACAAAAGAAAATCAATAACTGCCTAATGACTTGGCCTCTGCCTGAAACAAAAACCCAAAGTATCAGTAGCCTCGCCTATAAAACTATTGAAAACAAGTTATCAACTTATGCCTGCATTGCAATTGGCCCTGGTTTATCTACAGATAAAAGCACCGTAACCTTTATTTATAAAATAATAAGAAATTC
>JBLINE010000165.1:0-3288 GCA_047638895.1 Lysobacterales bacterium | reverse complement strand
CTCATTCAAACACCAAAAAAGCCACTTTTAGTCGCGATAATTCACTTAGTATTCATAATTTCACCTTATATAATTCATTCCTATTACTTTCTAACTTAACAAGGGAGAATCACTGATGTCATTGAAACCAGCAACCGAATTCGAGATTAAAGTACACAAAAGAAATGGCCAACTAGTATCATTTAACGACATTCGCATCAAACGAGCTATCGGTAATGCTTTCAAAGACAGTAAAAACTTACCCCGTGAAGTTGATTTAAGTATCGAATCAGACCAAAATTCTACACAAGTATCTAAATGTGTGTTTTCAGTACTTATTGAGCGTGCTAAAGAAAACGGCTCAATTACTGTAGAAGAAATTCAAGATGAAGTTATTCGTCAATTATATGAAAATGGCTTTAATGAAGTTGGTGAACTTTACGCTAACTATCGTAAACAACATGCGACACGTCGTGCGCTATTTGAATTATATTCAATCAACAAACGAGAAGGTAAAGTTGTTTCTTTTAAACCAGAAAAAATTACTTATGCGGTTGCTCAAGCTTTTCAAGCAAGTAATAATGGTATTTTAACAGAACAACTTCTTGAGCATGCCAAGAAAGTAGCACAAAACGTAGTAGGTGAAGTGCGTACTATCTGGCCTGATGGTAAATCAATTAATATCGAAGAAATTCAAGATCTTGTTGAAAAGCAATTAATGAAAGCTGGCTTTCATGATGTTGCTCGTGGCTATATTATTTACCGTGAAGAACACGCGCGCATCCGTCAAGAAAATAAAATAAAAGAAACTGTTAATGAAGACGTTACATATGAATGGGCTAAAGGAATATTTTATAAAAACAACGCAGGTGAAGAAAAAGCGTTAGAGATCAATAAGATTCGTTTTGAAATTGACACATGTTGTCAAGGTTTAACGAATGTTGATAGTGAAGCAATCTTAAAAGAATCTGTGAAAAACTATTACAATGGCATCACTGAAGATCAAATAATTTCAGTAAATATTCTTGTTGCTAAATCATTTATTGAAAAGGAACCAAATTATACTTTTGCTGCAGCACGTCTATTGTTAATTAAAGAATACGCCGAAGCACTTGAAAAACCTGTCAGCTTTGAAGGAATCAAAACAGAATATCCAACTTATTTTGCTAACTATATACGTAAAGCGGTTGAGCTTGAACTCCTAAGTACTGACTTATTACGTTTTGACTTAAAATTACTAGGTTCAACTATCAAACCAAAACGTGACTTTATTTTTCGTTATTTAGGTCTACAAACACTATATGATCGTTATTTCATTCATTGGGAAGAACGTCGTTTAGAATTACCACAAGTTTTCTGGATGCGCGTTGCAATGGGTCTTGCTAAAGGTGAAGGACGCAAAAGAAATGAAAAAGCTATAGAATTTTATAATATTTTATCAACAACAAGTTTTGTGTCATCAACGCCAACATTATTCAATTCAGGAACACGTCATTCTCAATTATCATCATGCTTCTTAACAACTATTGGTGATGATCTTCATCACATCTTTAAATGCATTACTGACGATGCCATGATGTCTAAGTGGAGTGGTGGTTTAGGTAATGATTGGACTAATGTACGTTCAATGGGTTCTCGTATTAAAGGTACAAATGGTAAAAGCCAAGGTATTATTCCATTCTTGAAAGTGGCTAACGATACTGCTTTAGCTGTTAATCAAGGTGGTAAACGTAAAGGTGCTATGTGTGCATATCTGGAAACATGGCATTTAGATATTGAAGAATTCTTGGAATTACGTAAAAATACTGGTGATGACCGTAGACGTACACATGATATGCATACAGCGAACTGGATTCCTGATCTTTTTATGAAGCGTGTAAAAGAAAATGCTGAATGGACTTTGTTTTCACCAAGTGAAACTCCTGATTTACATCATATTTATGGGCGTGAGTTTGAAGCACGTTACGAACAGTATGAAGAAATGGTTAAAGATGGGAAAATTAAAAATTACAAAAAAATTCCAGCTTTAACACTATGGCGTAAAATGTTAAGTATGATATTTGAAACAGGTCATCCATGGATTACTTGGAAAGACCCTTCAAATGTACGCTCACCTCAAGATCACATGGGTGTTGTTCATAGCTCTAATCTTTGTACAGAAATTTTACTTAATACATCAGAAGAAGAAACAGCAGTGTGTAATCTAGGTTCAATTAACTTAGCAGAGCATATTTCTGCTGAAGGTATTAACTATGATAAATTAAAAGAGACTATCAAAGTTGCAATTCGTATGCTTGATAACGTTGTTGATCTTAATTATTATCCAACAGTCGAAGCTAAGACAGCAAATCAACGCCATAGACCAGTTGGTATGGGAATTATGGGATTTCAAGACGCTTTGTTTATTCAAGGCTTCAGTTACGCCTCACAAGAAGCTATTGAATTTGCTGATAAAAGCATGGAAGCCATTGCCTTATATGCCTTAGATGCATCTGCAGATCTTGCTAAAGAAAAAGGAGCCTATTCATCGTATAAAGGTTCAAAATGGGATCGTGGATTATTACCTCTTGATACACTTGATTTAATGGAAAAAGAGCGTGGCGGTTACTTAGATGTCGATCGATCATCACATTTAGATTGGGAGCCATTACGTGCTAAAATTAAAAAACAAGGTTTACGTAATAGTTTAACGATGGCAATTGCACCAACAGCTACAATTGCAAATATTGTTGGAGTAACAGCATCAATTGAACCAGTTTATAAAAATATATTTGTAAAAAGTAATCTCTCTGGAGACTTTACAGTTGTGAACGAATTCTTAGTTGCTGATCTTAAGAAACATAACTTATGGGATGAAGAGATGATTAATGATCTAAAATACTTTGATGGTAGTGTTCAAGAAATTGCCCGTATTCCAAATGATATTAAACAAAAATACGTTACTGCTTTTGAGATTGAGTATGAATGGTTAATCGAAGCAGGAAGTCGTCGTCAAAAATGGATTGATATGGGTCAATCATTAAATCTATATCAAGCAAAACCAAGCGGAAAGAAAGTAAACGACATGTATATGCTTGCTTGGGAAAAAGGACTTAAAACAACATATTACTTACGTTCAATGGGCGCTACACGTATTGAAAAAAGTACACTAGACGTAACAAAATATAAAGATATGGTTGGACAACGCGAACGTGATGATAACGGACGTCTAATAGACAAAGGAGAAGGATCTAAACCAGCTTCGTCAGCAAATAAACTAAGTGTTGAGCCAACTGAAGATTGTGAAGCTTGCCAATAGCTTTAAGTATT
>JBLINE010000164.1:0-3305 GCA_047638895.1 Lysobacterales bacterium | reverse complement strand
GCGAAATCAATTGAAAGTGCAAAGTTAGAATGTGAGATTTTACAAGCCGTTGATGGTGAAGAAGGCTTACGTCTTTTAACGGAAAACCGTGATGATATTAAGCTTATTCTTTTAGATTGGCAAATGCCAAATATTGATGGACTTGAATTTATGAAAGCTGTTGTTAATGTACCAGAAGTATCAGCAATTCCAATTATTATGATTACAGCCTCTAATACTGAAGATAATCGTAATATGGCATATTCTGTTAATCCTGATCTTGCGGGATATTTAACAAAGCCATGTCGACCAAACGATTTAATTGAAGCAGTTAAAACAGTATTGTATATCAAAACTATGGCTAATGATTTCTCTGATCCTAAGAAGGTTGACCTAGAGAAGTATGTCGATAATATTGATGATCTTCTTGAGCGGTTCCCTGATATTGATGAGAGGTTCCCTGATATTGATGAGCTTCTTGAGCGGTTCCCTGATATTGATGAGCTCTATATACAAGCTTTATTCCTTACCAAAATTTTTAAACGCGTACTTAAATCACGCACTAATTTCAAATTTTCTTCAGAGCCATATTTAGAGCGTGTTCCTATCATTGAATTTAGAAAACGCATGCGTGTTTGGGGTTTGGAGAAATTCAAAAATACTACTTACCTTGCAACTATTAATTTTTTTAGGACCGAAAAAGACCGGGCTGAAGATGTTGCTGTTGGAGCTCTTGTTTTATATATCGGCGAGGAGTATGTACTTTATTTATTACGACGCTTAGGCTATCCTGACATTGAAGAGGAGCCAGAAGAAATGGAAGAGGCATGTGGGACATTACTTAATCTTGTAGCAGGAAACTTTAAAACAGGTTTGGTTCAGCTAGGGTATGAAGTGCCGATTATGTCGCATTTCACAACAGGACGGAATGAGATGGCAGGCGGTGTTGCTTATGAAGGGACACAAATTGAAAAATATGAAATATCAATCGAACTTTCTGGAACTAAAACAATGGTTTTAGATTTAACAATGGGTCATTTAGATAAAAAATAAAATCTATATTTTTAGGGGCTTATCATGACAAAATTACAAACTACGATTACTCTTATTGTTTTTGTTGCACTGACTGTTTTTGGTTTCAATCAATATCAGAATACACAAAAAAATGTGGGTAAATCAAATGCAGAGCGTATTAAGGGGAATAGCAAGGCTGTTCTTAATATTGTTGAATATATTGATTTTCAGTGTCCATCATGTGCTTATGGATCAAAGCTTTTATCAGAAACAATGGCCGCATATCCTGACTTAATTCAATTAGAACTTAAATATTTCCCATTAGGCATGCATAAGCATGCTTTTGTGGCCTCACGATATGCTGAATGTGCCTTAAGACAAGGGAAGTTCTGGGAATTTCATGATAAAGTATTATCTCAGCAAAAGAGTTGGAAAAATATGATAAACGTTTTTCCAGCTTTTGATTTATTTATTGACGATGAGGGTATTAATAATTCAGAATTTAGACAATGTCTTGATGATCCAAAGGTTGAGGCTGTTATTAATAAGCATAAAGCCCAAGGGAAATCTTTAGGTGTACGCAGTACCCCAACTTACTTTGTTAATGGCGAGATGATTGTTGGGTCAAAGTTTCTTAAAGATAAAATTGATGCACAATTAGCTCAATAATATAAATCATACAGAGTTCTAATTTAAAAAAAACTATGAATATTTTTATTTGTATTCGCATTCTTGTTGGCTTAATTCTTTTGTTGTCTGGTATTCAAAAAGTTATTTTACCTTATCAAAATTTTTTATATATCATTCAAGGGTATGAATTTTTACCATCTGGATTAGCTGTAATTACCGCGAAGACTGTACCTTGGGTTGAGTTATTTATTGGCTTGTTTCTTGTGTTAGGATTTTGGTTAAGAATAGCAGCGATTGGAGCCGCGTCTTTGTTTGGGTTGTTTATAGTTATTATCACGCAAGCATTTATTCGCAAAATTCCTCTTGATGAATGTGGATGTTTTGGCGAACTTATTTCTATACCACCACAAGGAATGTTACTTGGTGATATTGTTTCAATATGTTTAACTATCTGGTTAATCAAAAATCATACCAAAGCGTTATCTTTTAGTTTGGATAAGAAATTTTCCTAAAGCGATATATGCTAATTCAGAAAAATACATTTATATTAGTAGTTATTTTATGGGTGTTAGTTTCGCAGGTGTCTGCTGATGAGTTTGTCAAAAAACCTAACGTTGCTTTTAAGTTTTATGCGGGTGAGCCTAAGAAGTTAAATGAGCATCTTGATCGTTTGTTTGCAACAGCGAATGTTAAGCCCTATAAACATCATGCTGATATTGTTATAGCTCCACATGCTGGATATATTTATTCTGGTTCTGTTACTGCACATGCTTTTAAGGCGGTTCAAAGTAATAATTATGAAACAGTTATTATTTTAGCTCCGAGTCATTATTATCCAACGGATACTGTTTCTGTATGGGCACAAGGTGGTTTTAAAACACCACTTGGCATGGCGGCTATTGATGAAGAGATGGCTATGCGTATTTTAGCTATCGATGAAAGAATAACTTTCGATGCCTCAGTGTATGATAAAGAACATTCTGTAGAAGTGGAAATTCCATTTATTCAAAAGACTTTTCCAAAAGCTAAAATTGTTCCTATGATTATGGGAGGGATTGATTTTTCTTTAATGGTGAAGGTAGCCAAAGGCTTACGTGAAATAATTGGTGATCGCCAAGATGTTTTGATTGTTGTAAGTTCTGATATGTCTCATTATTTTGATGATGTAACCGCACGTAAGCTTGATGGTAATGCTATTCGTACTATTCAAAAATATGATATTGAGGGTATTATTCGTAATAATAATAAAACACTAGCTATCGACGGTGTTGTGCCAGTATTAACGGCGATGCTTTATGCTAAAGATAAGGGATTAAAATATATTGATAAAATTAAGTATGCGCATAGCGGCCATGTGTCTGGAGATATGAATCGCGTTGTTGGGTATGCGGGTATTGTGTTTCATAATAAAGAGGTGATAAAAGAAAAAGTTAATTTTGGTGAAGTGGGTGAATTAACGAAGAAGCAAAAGAAAAAGTTATTATCCGTTGCAGAGAAATCTGTTAAAAAATATGTGGTGCGTGGTAGTAAGCTAAAAGTGCGAGAAAGAGATGCTCGACTTAAAAAAATAGGTAATGGTGTTTTTGTCACCTTGTACAAAGAAGGTGAATTACGTGGGTGTATGGGGCATGTTACGGGTAGTAAACCTTTATCAGAGCTTGTACGTAATATGGCTATTGCAT
>JBLINE010000163.1:0-3339 GCA_047638895.1 Lysobacterales bacterium | reverse complement strand
TTTCTAAAATATCATCCGCAATCGCATATAAACATGGAATACCAACCAAAGTTAAAACCGTTGAAAATGTAAGTCCCCACACAATAGCAAGTGCCATTGGTTTTAGAAACGGATCACCACCACCGATACCGTAAGCAACAGACACAAGACCACCAATAGTTGTTACAGATGTCATAATAACTGGACGTAAACGCTTCTGTCCTGCCTCAATAATTGATTTACGACGCGCCATTCCTTTAATACGTGCACGATTAATAAAGTCAACAAGTACAACAGAATCATTAACAACAATCCCAGTAAGCCCGACGAGACCCATCATGGCAAAAAAGTTCAAAGGGCGTCCTGCTGGTAAAATAATATCATGCACCCAAAAAGCAAGAATGACACCAACAATACCAAACGGGATAGCAAACATTATGATGAATGGTTGCGCTATTGATTTAAACATAGCAACAAGCAAAATGAAAATAAGAAATAATGCAAATAAATACGACATAAGCAAATTACGTGTCGACTTCATTTGATCTTCAAACTCACCACTATAATTTACAGTATAACCCTGATAACCATCGGTCACATTTACAAACTCTTTTTGTAAATCTTGATTAACCGTTAAAGAAGTAGCTAAATCATTATCTACTTGTGCTGTTACATACACAATACGCTTACCATCTTTATGATTAATACTATAGATGCCTTCATGCTCTTCAATCTTTGCTACAGCATCAAGCCGTACTAAATTACCTTTAGTGTTAGGCACTAAGATAGCTGCAAAAACATCTTTATCACTACGCACTTCTTTTGGATAACGTACCAAAACATCCATTTCTTCTTCAGCCTTTTTGGGCTTTATAGACGTGGCAACACCACCCTTAAATACATTACGTACAGTTGAAGCAATGCGATCGATAGTTAATGAATATTTCTTAGCTTTCTCTTCATCAACAATGACACTTAATTGTTTTTTTCCAAATTCATAACTAATACTAACATCAGAAACGCCAGGCTGTTTTTCAAGGTGAATAACAAACTTATTTGCTATTTCTTTCATAGTTTCCCACTTCTCACCTTTAACACCAACTTCAACAGCAGCACCAACAGGTGGCCCTTCTTTTGGCAAAAAGGTCGATAACTTCTCAAATCCTTCTACTGTTTTTAAACGCTCTCGTAAAGCAGCCGCAATTTCTTGTGGACGTCGATCACGTTCTTGCATTGGTGTTAAAAATACAGTGATTTGAGCCAAATGCGAACCACGCTTTGCATTCGGGTCAAAACCTTCGTCTTCTTGAATAGCACCAATATATGTGCGATAGTCATCAAGTTCTGCGTCTGGTAACTCTGCCACAACCGCTTCAACTTTTGACATCATGTCACTCATCTTATCAAGTGGCGTTCCTTTTTTAGCTTCAGCGCGAACAAAAAATGTTTCAATCCCTTCGCCGCCAAATAATAAAAACTTCAGCTGCGTCTTACCAACCCACATAGCAAATAAAAATACAAGCCCCATACCAATCAAAACAAGGTAACGCTTGTTAATAGAAACATGTAAACACTTAGTATAAAATGCTTTTAATTTTACATACCAAATCTTTTCTTTTGGCTTATGCGTTGAACCTTTGAAATAATTCATACAATCAGCTAAATGACATGGTAAAAATATAAAAGCTTCAATCAAAGAGGCTGTTAAAGTAATCATAACAACAATAGGTATTTCACGAATAAACTTACCCATAATATCAGGCATAAACATAAGCGGACCAAATGCTGCAAACGTAGTCAAAATTGTAATCGTAACTGGTGCGATAACCTCATTCGTTCCAACAATAGCAGCTTTTTTAGGTTCCATTCCTTCTTCAACATGCCGAAACACATTCTCAGCGACGATAATACCATCATCAACGAGCATCCCTAAAACTAGAATAATCCCCAACATCGAAACCAAATTAATGGTCACATCGAAAGCCGACATAACAAAAAACGTCATACACAAAGCAATTGGAATCCCTACCGCTGTCATAAAAGCTGGTATAGGATCAAGAAATAAAAACAAAATAACTAAAACAAGAACAAATCCAATAATACCATTATTCTTTAAAACACCTAAGCGCCTCTTAATATAATAAGAGAAGTCGTTTGTAACAAGAATTTCCATCCCCTCAGGCAATCCTTTTTCAAATTCTGCTGTAACTTCACGTACTTGTTTAACCACCGTAATCGCATCCGCTTGCTCAGACTTAATAACAACCATCGCAGTGGCACGTTCAGAATTTACTTTTGAAACAGTAATCTCATCTTCAAAAGTTTCTTGAATATGTGCAACATCCTTAACACGTAACCAATTACCTAAATCATTTGCGCGAATAACAACATTTCCAATCTCTTCGGCTGTCCGAAATTCACCCGTTGTACGTACATTAAATTCATCAGTATCGGTACTTAACTGCCCACCAGGTATCGTTACATTACGTGTACGCAAAGCATCCATAACCTCTTGCATAGATACATAATATTCACTCATTTTTTTAGGATCCACTTCCACCCAAAATTCTGGATCACGCCACCCATATTTACGAATTTGCGACACACCATCAATATCTAGTAATAAATCTTCCAATTCTTCGGCATATTCTCGACGCATTTTTTCATTAACATCACCACCTAATGAGATCTCAATAATAGGAAATTCACGTGAGGCAAGTTCAAAAACCGTTGGATCATCCACTTCAGCAGGTAAATTATTTGTACGATCAACAGCACGCTCAATATCATCAACAACCTTCTTCTTATCACGCACTCCTGGATCAATTGTAATGCCAATTTCAGAAAGACCTTCATTTGATTTTGATGACATCTCTTCAATACCACTAATCGACTTAAGTTCTTTCTCAATCGGAATAGTAACAAATTTCTCAATATCTTCAGCAGGAGCTCCAGGCCACACGGTTGAGATAGTTACAACATCATAGTTAACTTGCGGAAAAGCATCGCGACGCATAGTAAGCATCGAATACGTACCAATTAGTATAATAAATACAGATAATAAATTTACTAATGCTGAATTTTGAACTGAAAACTTAGCTAAACTCATCTTAACTCCAAAATTATATTATAAACGTTTTAAAATTCTTCATTCCAGTACTCTTTTAATAGAGAACCTTCTTCTTTATTTAAATTTACCAAAGCCACATGGTAAGCATAATCTGCTTGAGCTTTACTTAAACGTGCTTGAATCATATCTTCTTGAAAACGAATTAATGTATCAGTATTAGATCGACCTTTAGAAAAACGCTTTTCTTCTTCACGAACTTTCTTCTCTTGTAAATCAGCAACATTCCCACG
>JBLINE010000162.1:0-3426 GCA_047638895.1 Lysobacterales bacterium | reverse complement strand
ATATTACAACATCAGATTATGATAAGCCTGGGTATCGTGTTGTATCTAAGAAAATTGATGTTTATCCTGGAGATAAATTGGTTGCAAAGCATGTTAAATTGAAGTTAGCTGGTATACCAGTTTTTTATTCGCCTGTTTACAGACATAATATTAGTGATCAAGAACCACGATTTGTTTTTCTACCTGGGTATGATAGTGATTGGGGTGCGTTTTTATTAAGCACGTTTAACCATCGTTTTAATGATCAGGTCAAAATTGCTTTGCATGCTGATTATCGCAATCATTTAGGTACTGGCGGTGGTGCGGATGTTTTTTATAATACCGATAGTTTCGGTGATGGTTTAATTCGCACATATTATACGGGTGAAGAAGATAAAAATTTTGTAATACCAGTAAAGCGTGATCGATATAAAGTTGAGTGGCGACACAAATGGAAGATTGATGATAAGACGAACGCAATCTGGCAATTTTATAAATTAAGTGGTCCTGATTTCCTTAAAGATTATTTTGAAGAAGAATATGATGATGATGGAAATCCTGGAAGTTTTTTTGTTTTAACACATGCTTTGTCTAAAGGTATACTAAGTTTGCGATCAGATGTACGTGTTAATCGCTTTGAAGGGAAAGTAGAGCGCTTACCAGAAATAAAATACACATTAAATAGTGAGGAAATTTTTGATACAGGATTTTATCTTAAGAATACTACAACATATTCAAACTTAATTAAAAAGAGTGCTTCGCCAAGTAGTGGTGATCAAAAGACATTTCGTATTGATACGGATAGTGAGATTTCATATCCAACAAAAATTGGTTTCATAGAGTTTAAACCATTTGTTGGAGGGCGGTTTCAGCATTATAGTTCGGCGCTAGATGGGCGTGATGATGGGTCAATACGGGGTATATTTAAAACAGGTGCTAGTGTAAGTACAAAATTTTATCGTGTGTTTGATATGCGTGATAGTTTCTTTGGTGAAGATGTAACTAAAATGCGACACATTATTACACCAAGTATTAATTATTTGTATCAAGATGATCCAACTTTTGCGAATAATAAAGTAAATCAATTTGATAGTATTGATAATTTATCGAATGCACATTCCGTAGGTTTGTCTCTTGAAAATAAACTTCAAATTAAAAAAGGTGATAATACCATTGAGTTATTAAGGGCGGTTGTTAGTTCACCGTTTAAGTTTAAGGAATCAGCAAGCGCTGGTGGATTTGATGTTGTTAAGGTTGATGTTGATGTTAAGCCATTAGATTGGCTGTCTTTTTACTTTGATTCTAAATATGACCCACATGATAGACAACTTGATGAGGCAAATTTTGATACATATATTAATGGTAATACATGGCGTCTAGGTATTGGCCGACGGTTTAATGACTTATCAGATGATCAGATTACACTTGATTTTGATTGGAAAATTAATGCTAAATGGGCATTTCGTATTTATGAGCGTTTAGATATAGAGAGTGGGCGCTTAAAAGAACAGAATTATCTATTAACACGTGATTTACATTCATGGAAAATGGAGTTGAACTACCACGATTCTCGTGGTGATGGTTCTCAAATCTTAATGGCTTTCCGATTGAAGGCATTTCCTGAACTTGGATTTGATTTTGGCGAAAGTATTAATGGACGCCATCGTTAATATATTTATTAAATGTATCTATGATACATAATTGGAAAGGTGATTTAAGGGAGACCTTAATATATTTATATGGCATGTAAAAAAGTAGCAGTTATTACTGGGGGTGCGGGATTTTTAGGAAGTCATTTGTGTGATCGATTTATTAAAGATGGGTGTAAAGTTATATGCGTTGATAATTTAATTACTGGTAGTTTAGAAAATATTAAGCATCTTCAAGAAAATAAAGATTTTGAATTTATTAATCATAATGTTTCTGAAGAACTTAAGATTACAGGAGACGTTGATTATATTCTTCATTTTGCATCTTTAGCGTCACCTGTAGATTATTTAAAGTATCCTATTCCTACACTTAAAGTAGGTTCTTTAGGTGCACACAATACATTAGGTCTTGCTAAACTTAAGAATGCTAAATACTTAATAGCATCAACATCTGAAGTTTATGGTGATCCACAAGTACATCCACAAAATGAAAATTATTGGGGACATGTTAATCCGGTAGGTCCTCGTGGGTGTTACGATGAGTCTAAGAGATTTCAAGAAGCTATTACGATGGCGTATCATCGGTATCATAATATTGATACGCGTATAATACGTATTTTCAATACTTATGGTCCTCGTATGCGTATTAATGATGGGCGTGTTGTGCCTAATTTTATTCATCAAGCGCTGAATGATAAGCCGTTGACAGTTTATGGGAAGGGAAATCAAACGCGTTCATTTTGCTATTATACTGATCAAATGGATGGCATTATGGATCTACTGCATTCGGATTATGTAGATCCAGTTAACATTGGGAACCCTGATGAATTTACTATTCTTGATTTTGCCAAACGCGTATTAAAAGAAATATCACAAACAAAAAGTAAGATTATTTATAAGGACTTACCTGTTGATGATCCAATGCAACGGAAACCTGATATATCACTTGCTTGGAAAAAGCTTAGATGGAAGCCTCAAGTAAATATTGAGGAAGGTTTAAAGTATACAATCGATTGGTTTAAATAAAGGATGAATATGGAAGTAGGAGCTATGTTAACAAAAAAAGACTTACAAGATTTTGAACAAGAGATTGCAGATGTTTTTGCAACAGGAACGTTACGTGCACCAGTGCATTTGCGTAAAGGACGTGAAGATGATTTAATCCGAATTTTTAAAGAAGAGAAAATTGGTGACGATGATTATCTTTTTGGCTTCTGGGATTCACATGAGTTGGCCTTATTAAAAGGTGTACCACGTGAAGAATTGAAAGCATCAATCATAAGAGGTAATAGTATTGCGTTAAGTTTCCCAAAGCAAAAGGTTTTATGTTCAGGTATAGTTGGTAGCTTGATGGGAACGGCGGTTGGAACGGCATGGTCTTTGAAAGATCGTGGTGCTAAAGGATGCGCTTATTTATTTTGTGGTGATATGTCCAGTGAGACAGGTATTTTTCATGAAGCAGTTAAGTATGCGCTGAACTTTGATTTACCAGTTAAATTTGTTGTTGGAGATAATACACTAAGTGTAATGACTGATACACGCGAGATATGGGGTTCAGATGTGCCGTGGTTTAAAGATACTCGTTTTGAAGAAAAGATTATTTATTTTAAATATAAAAATGAATGGCCACATTCAGGTTTGGGTTGGAAAATAAAATTTTAATGATAATTTAAAGGTTAGATTAGATATGACATATTTTGATGAATTAAAAAGAACGATGGAATGGTTGGCAGAACAAGATAAAACAATGTTTTTAGGCCAAACGGTAGCAGGTCCAGGGACATTTATGTTTCAGACA
>JBLINE010000161.1:0-3477 GCA_047638895.1 Lysobacterales bacterium | reverse complement strand
TTTAACTTAGCTATAGTTAAAGAACTCGTTTTTAAGAACTTCTCAATGTTTTCTTTGGTCAGCACTTCTTTAAGATCATTAATACTATGATTTATAAACCATTCTATTGAGAATACAGGGTTCTTTTCGTATCCTGCACAAAAAACACACCAAGCAATAATATAAAAATCATCAATACTAAGCTCACACCATTCCTTAAATACTTTTTCCAAATCCAATGGGCTCTCATACCCAGACCTCGCACTCACTTCTTTTAGTAAATAGTATCCTCTTGCAAAATGATAAGACCCGCCTTCTTGAAAAGGAAATTGATTCTGAGATAATCTAATTAAAATTCCGAATGGATTCTGTTTTTGTTCTTCTTCTGAGACTATGCATCCATACCTATTACATAAAATTAACACATCATTGTATTGAACCAATTTTTTTCTAAAAATATTTAATTTTAGAATACTCTGACCGCTTATAAAGGCCAACATATGCTGTCCCACATAAGTTTTCTGCTTTTCCACATTCTTACTCTGAAGTTGCATTTCAATAGTATTTTGATTCATCTTCTCAAGGTAGAAGCTTAATTGAGACAGCTTGAGCTAACCCGAGTTTGACGGACACAAAAAGTAGGTTACACTAAGAACCTGGAGGTGTCCAATGGGGAAATATTCAAAAGAGTTTAAAGTTGAAGCAGTACGGTTGTTAAATGAAGGTGAAAAAATGGGTACTGAATTAGCTATGGAATTAGGAGTTAAACGCACATTGCTATATCGATGGAAAGATGAGTTGGATCAAAAAGGAGATGCTGCGTTCATAAGTAAAGCCGGAAGGCCAAGATTAGATCAACAAAGTGAATTAATACGACTTAAGAATGAATTAAAAGAAGTTAAAGAAGAGCGAGATATATTAAAAAAAGCGGCGGCGTACTTTGCGAGGGACCTCAAGTAAAGTACGCTTTTATATATGAGCATAAACATTATTATGGGGTTCGAAGAATGTGTAAAGTGTTAAAGGTTAGCCGAAGTGGATATTATGATTGGAAAGATAGACCTTTAAGTCGACGAGAGAAATATGATAAGTATCTGGTAAAAGAAATTCGACGTATTCATATAGATTCAAGAAGCAATTACGGAACGATAAAAGTTTGGAAGGTTTTAAAGCAAGAAGGTATTGAATGTGGTAAACATCGAGTAGCTAAGATTAGAAAGAAATATAATATTGAGAGTAAAAGACGTAAAAGGTTTAAAATAACAACATTATCCAAGAATACTGAGTGGATAGCACCAAATCGATTGAATCGATGTTTTAAGACAGAAAAACCAAATCAAGTATGGGTTGGTGATGTGACATATATTGGCACACAATCAGGATGGTTATATTTAGCAATTTTGATTGATTTATATTCACGTAAAGTAATAGGATGGTCAATGTCTGATAGAAATAACACACAGCTAGTTCTTAGTGCGCTTAAAATGGCTTTAGAAAATAGAACACCGAGATTAAATGTTTTACATCATAGTGATCGCGGAAGCGTTTACGGATCCAATGAATATCGACACAAACTTATTAACTCTGGGTTAGTTCCAAGTATGAGCCGTAAAGCAGATTGTTATGATAATGCTGTAGCAGAAAGTTTCTTTAGTACATTAAAGAATGAATTGATATATGCGCGAAGATTTAAATCACGCGATGAAGCAAAGTCAGAAGTGTTTAAGTTTATTGAAATATTTTACAATAGACAACGATTGCATCAAACCTTAGGATATATTACTCCTGAGATGATGGAACAAAACTTGTCTTTTAATTAAACTGTCCGTCAAACCCGGGTTAGCTCAGCTGAACGAGAATTGACAGTAAATTATACCTTCTAAGTAACTTAATAAAGTCATCATATGTAAACTTAATATTCATATAAATTAACCATTTCTTATTGAAGATAATTTATTATAAAATATGATTTTAACATATCTTCTGAAGCTTTATCTAATTTTATTAAGCTGAGGGCGAAATATTAAGTGATACCTTTGGAATAATTTTATATGGAAAGACTGATCCTAGTGGAGCGCTACAATTTATTAAAAAAATCCTTAATCTTTCTTAAATAAGGACATATCTTACTAGACCCAGATACTTTATACTAAATGTCGGGGGACACGACACCTAACTAAGCACTAATCTTGGCAGTGTCAAATAATTAAGTATCGTGTCCCCCGAATGTTCTATTTTGCTAATACCGGACATTGTCACTTTGCTATAACATGCCTTAGCGTAATTAGACACAAAGCATTAAAATAATCAGTTTACGTTCTTACTATATGTTACTAAATAACTATTTATTAAGGATTAACCCTAACCTAGCGGTAATATTCGGCAAGGGACTTGCTGAGGAGTGTTTGATTTAGATATTCGAATTTTTCACCAAAGAATACATCAGCTAAATAACGCCCGTAGATATCACGGCTGTAGGTACGCACAGTTATCTGTAAAGTGTCTTTAAGGACCTTCTGAACAAACTGTTTGGCTTTCTTGCCCTCTGATGTATCGATCTCAGGCGTATTGATACCGCGTAATCTTAAAATTTGTTTGATGGTTGTACGGAAGCCTAGATCAAGCTCGACAACAACTGTGTCACCATCAACGACATGATCAAGCTTTGCCACGTAAGTGTAAAGATCATCTTTTGTGCGTACAGATTTTTTTAACTCAAACCAATTAGATGTCGTATCACTTTTAACAATACTCCCAACGGGAGTGCGATCTAATCCTACAGATGGTACTTTGCGGTAAATATTAAACCCACAATCGACGCTACGAAATCCTTTTTCTTTTGTGTGCGTGTGTGGATTGATAAGTGTGTAGGTGTAAAGCTTACCACGCTTAGGCACTAAAGGTTTAGGGGGCACGACATTAATTGTTTTAATTTCACCTTGCAGTGCGCGTGTCGTTAATTTCTTGTCTTTAATCTTACGCATGATATTCAAACGTGCATCCTTATCATTAATACCTAAAAGCTGACGATACTGCGTCCAATTGAATTTTGAACGCGCGTTCAATTTTGGGAACTCGCGAGCAAATTTTACCAACTCATACAATGTTCTTTCATTAATTTGTGTATCACGAGACAACCGTTTCATAAGCTTAGTCCCATAATTACTCTGCGCTTTATGAGTATTCAAATCATCAAGAATACAACGCCCAACATTCCAATAAATCTGAACCTTCTGACGCCTGAGTGCTTCAACACCAATGGCAATTTCTGATTGAATAATCTTAAGAAGGGCTGGATAGGTAGGTGATAAATAATTATTAGTAACTGCGTTCAATTTTGACATACTACCGTTTTAACGTAAATAACCATAAATGTCAATAAAAAGGGCTCCTCCAGCTGGGTCTTCGACAAAATCGAGGATCATTGAATTACATCTAAGATGTCTGTAAATCTATTTAGTTATTTTGAAAATGTGAAATTGAGGGATTTATTTTCAC
>JBLINE010000160.1:0-3484 GCA_047638895.1 Lysobacterales bacterium | reverse complement strand
GGAGGATTATTAGGCTGAACAATCAAGGTAAATGATTGCGTTGTTGTTCCAGCATACGTTCTCACACGAATGTTCTCGTAAGGTGCAGCAGGAATGTTTGGTGGAGTTACTAATACGATTTGATTTGGTGATACAGAATGAATGAAGCTTTGATGAAGAACATATTCCTGCCCGTATAATGTAGCTAAAACTTGAACGAATTCATTAATGCTACCAAGATTTTGCCCTGTTAATGTGATAAATTGTGAATTAGGGCTAGTCATTATTGATGTTGGCGACATGTTTGTCAGTAACGGAGCATAGGATACTCCAAATTCGTAAACCCCAGCCTCAGGTAATCCAACACGGGCTGCTCCAGTAATGTCAAACTCTGGAGCTTCGCTTTGTAAAGCTAGATAATCAATAGCTGGGCTATATTCCGTAAGTCTAAAATCAAATAGTTCTGGTGTACCTTCGTAGCTGTTACTTACATCAGCAAACAGAGGGTCCCCATAATCATTTTTTTCGACGAGCGGTCTATATATGGGGTTTTGAAAATCTTCTAAATCAAAATGATAAGTAGTGCTATTATGAGACGTTGCACCTTGTGGTGAGCTACCGTTAGAAATTGATGCGACAGACTCTGACCCTTGCCAATTAGGCCTACGCCAAAATAGATTGTTTTTAATTTTGGCGTCTACCACATCATCTACAGATATAGCACTGTTTTCACATGCTCCACATTGAAATCGAAACGATGGTCCGCTCTGTGAGCTTAAGATATTGTTATAAAATTCTAAGTTTCTAAATGTTGCTGTGCCAGTATACCAGTGATCGATATCAATGGCTGGAAATCCGCTTTTTGTATAAATTGTATTATTGACAACCTTAACACCATCAGTTACTGGATGCCCTGGCTGATCATTATCATCAAAAATGACCACACCGGCTCTTGCATTGTCGATAAGTAAGTTATTAGATACTACTGCATTCTTGTTTCCATTTTGCAGTTGAATAGCATTACCACCAACAGAATGAATAATATTATTAAATAATTTAAAATCCACTCCACCTCGGATTTGAGCACCATTGAAATGACAAAAATATATTAGATTATTTGAAATAATCCAATTATGATCATCCGGTGGCACAAAAGAGCCTTGAAAATCTTGACTATTGTGGTAAATACCGTGCTCTTGGTAGATTTTGGCAATGACATTATTATGAAATGTAATGTTATCTCGAAATCCGCCAATGTAGGAAAAAATTCCCCAACGGTCTCCTCTTTCAATACTATTATTCTGGAATATAATATTATCCATGTTTACAGAATCCAACCCAATAACTTGCCGAGAATATAAGCCAGGGGCGTAATTTCCATCAAGCTCGAACCCCTCAATAATAACATGATGCGTTTCTTTATTTAATTTAACAGCACCACCTGGCGCCATGAATCTTACAGTATCGCCAGGCACAGGAGTAATTAAAATTTCCTCGCCTTCAGCGCCCTGTAAACCAGTACTTGTTTGATAGCCTTGGACTCCCATAGTTTCTAGAGCGTAACCACCGCTATACGTACCACCAATATACATAATAATGTCTCGTTTTTTAACAACGGATTCTCCTTGGTTTACACTCCAAAGGCCTCTTGGGTTGGTCCAGAAGTATGGTTTATTAATATTATTTGGTTCGGCAGTTGAATTATCACCAGTTGTGGAAACAAAATAAATATCACCAAATTGCTGTGTAAAACCTTTATGTGCTAAAAAATCTTTTATGTTGTTTACATCATCAAAACTACCAAAGTGAGCTTCCACCGAAGCTCTTGTATTTAGAGAAGCATCATTATCATCAGCATCTGCTCCCATATGTTGCAACGTTTGATGTGTAGGAAAGCCTGGCATAGTTGTCTTTCCACCTATTCCATAGCCATCACAATCGGCATCTTTGTAATACATCGTAGAGCAGCCTTCTAAGGGAAGGCTCGGATCACTAAATGCATCCGTTGGTGTTAGGCTCAAGGTAAAAGCTAAAAATAGACAAAAACAAAAAGTAAGAGTTAAAAAATTTATAATATATTTTCTCATTTCATGTCTCCTTATTATAGGTTCTTCTTAATTTCTAATTAAAGCATAGCATTTTTTCTAACTAGAATTTCGGTACTATGTAATTTATTTGTAATTTAAATGTAATTTCTTGAGGGAAAACGTTTTCTTTTAAATTTAAAAGAGTCTGATAGAAACGTCAGGGTCTTTTTTTATGAAAATCGCTAAAATATCGATATTATCTTACGCTTTTGGACATATTGCCTTTTCTTAACTATATGGCATACTTAGAGTAGTGTATAAGGTTAGGTATGAATAAAGAATATATTGTAATGTAAATACGATCTTAAATAGGCGAGCTAATTATGAACAACTTTATGCTGAGTATTCTTGTTATTTTAGGGATGATTTCGGGTTTTTTTCTATTCCAAAGTGAGAGTAAAGAGGATGTTTTAAAGCTTGATCTTACGAGAGTTCAAGAGCAAGAACGCTTGAACGATGATGGTAAGATCATGGGAAAAGGTCATGTTATTCTTGTGAAAAGTGAGGATGTGCTCTCTGTGTCTAGAGAAAAAAATCAATTTATTTCGATCAGCCAGCTGAAAAATGGGAAGAAAAAAAAGCATAAGTTTAAAAACAATAGTTTATCTAAGCCTCAGAATCAGGCAAATACGTCTGACCAAGATCGTATACCAGATCTAGCAAAAAATTTTAAACAACCCATTTCGTCTAATAGTTTTAATAGAATGGGTGTTTTATTGGATAATACTAGATATGATGATTCTATCGCTTTGCTAGATGGTGAAGGTGATTTTATTGAAAGCCATTCAAATGATGATGATATTTTTGATAATATATCAGATGATGGTTTTGATGGTGATTCAAATTTAGGTGGTGAAGCTGATGGTGGCGCTTTCATTGGACACAATGAAGACGGTTATTTTACAGGTGATTACGGGGATGGTCAATTAAATAGCGGGACTAAAGGAAGCGATAAATCCGCACCTTCTTTAGGAGAAATTCACGAATCAAACCCCGTTTCTTCAGAGTTAACAATTTTTGTGGATAATAGATTTGGTAATGATGACAATGATGGTTCTGTTAATTTTCCGTTTGCAACGCTTGAAGCTGCATCAGATGTTGTCAATGCTAACAATGATAGTGCTAATGTAACTATTATAATAAGTGGTGGAGTAGAGTCTTATGATGCCGCCAATTTTTCTGGGAATGAAAAGAATTCAGTTAAGATTTTTTCACTGGATAGCAATGAGCCAGCTGTTATTGAAGATGTTAGTGCATTAAACTTTTCTAATATTGTTGTTGAGATGGATGGAATTATGATTATTTCTGATGTTGATGGCATTGTTCTTGATAAAGCCACAGCTACTTTAGTAGACACGACCATTAGAGTTAAGGGTAAGGCTATAATTTCAAGCTTTTCAGAGGTTTATATTGGGGCC
>JBLINE010000159.1:0-3516 GCA_047638895.1 Lysobacterales bacterium | reverse complement strand
TTTAATCAAATCAGAACTGCCATCTTTAATAATTTTAGAGGCCTCAATTGGCGTTATTTTCTTACTGGCAATTGTCCACCATAAAACAAACTCACAGCCATCACGATAACGTGAGCAATAGTACGCCTTCTTACCCTCATACAATTGTCCCTCTTTACATTTAGGACACACACCAATACTGTCTTTTTTTGGATAAGTACTCGTTGTGCTGTTTTTAATAATAGGAATAATTGAGCGTGTAAAATCTTCTATCTCTTTCATGAAATCATTATGTGACAAACTACGATCTTGAATCGCTGATAGCTTTTGCTCCCAGCTAGCTGTTAATTCCGGACTTTTTAAATCCTCTACAACCGTATCAATTAAAAGCACACCTTTATCAGTTGGTAATAATGATTTGCCCTTACGATTAACATATTGTGATTTAATTAAACGCTCAATAATAGATGCGCGAGTCGCCTGTGTACCCAACCCTTGATCTTTAAGTTGTGCAGCAAGGGATTCATCATCAACCTGCTTACCAATGTATTTCATCGCATTAAGCAAAGTACCATCATTATACGCCTTAGGAGGGGCTGATTCCTTGTCTTCAATATTTAAAGCATCAACTCTAACCTCTTCACCCTTCTTAAACTCCGCATCAATTAATTGCTGAACCTCACGACGTACTGGATAGGGCTCATTTACGTTCACTTGATATAATTGACGCCACCCTACCGAAGAAAATTTAGAGCCTTTAACTTTAAACTTTTCAGACTCAATCATCATTACTACTTCATGTACGTCTTCAATAAAGTCTGCTAAAAAAATCGCGATAAAGCGTTTTTGAATTAACGTATAAACATTATTTAAATTTGCATCCAACCTCTCATTAAGCTTTTTTTGAGTTGGGATAATAGCATGATGATCAGTTAATTTTTTATCATCAATATAGCTTTTACTTAACTTATGGCCACTTTCAATATTTGCTAATGCTTGCTTGGCAAATGATTGTAAATTATCAGGAGCATTACGTAAAACATTAGGTAATTGCTTACGCATCTTCTCAGATAAATGGCGAGATTCTGTTCTTGGATAACTAATGACTTTATGACGTTCATATAAAAGTTGTGCATAACTTAAAGTGTCTTGTGCTGTATAACCAAATTTTTCATTACACTCTTTTTGTAATAAAGTTAAATCATACAATGGTGGTGGCGCTGTTTGACGTTTTGTCTTTTTGATTTGTGATATAAGACCTACTTTATCTTTAAGCTTTGCCTTTAAAGATTCCGCTCTTTCTTTTCTTTCAATTTTATATCCATCTTCATTTTCCCAACGCAATAAAACATCACGCGTAAGCGCATAAAGTTCATGATAATAAGTCTTCTCAAAACCTTTGATTAATTTATCACGATTAACAATCAAAGCGAGTGTCGGGGTTTGAACCCGACCAACCGTATAAAGCTGTTTATTACGTACAGAATAGGCCCGTGTGGCGTTTAATCCCACCATCCAATCAGCAAAGGCACGACATTGTGCTGATTGCCCCAGAGGGTCAAATTCGACGCCAGGGTGTAACTCCCTTAAGCCTTCTTGAATACTTTCATCCGTTAAATCAGAAATCCACAAGCGTTTAAATGGCTTAGCACATTTTGAGTGATCATAAATCCATCTAAAGATCAATTCACCTTCACGTCCCGCATCGGCAGCATTTATAATTTCATCACATTCATTAAAAAGTTTACTAACAATATGAAATTGTTTTTCACTATTAGGATAAGTTGTTAGTTTGAATTCATCAGGTATCATTGGAAGTTGATCAAAATTCCATTTACCACCCCATTTTTTTTGCATTAATTCAGGCTCAACAATACCAATGAGATGACCAAACGCCCACGTGACTTGATAGCCATTACCCTCAAGCCAACCCTCACGCCGTCCTGTGGCACCAACAACACGCGCAATGTCACGCGCTACACTAGGTTTTTCTGCTAAAATTACTTTCATAAATTAATTTTCTTAGATATTTAAAATTGATATAATGAGTTTAATGATTCTTGAAGAGTTGAAACAGCCTTCATGGAAGCAACCCCTAAATAAATCGATAACGCAATAACAATACAACTAATGACTAACTTCTTAAAATTAGTATACGCAGGATTAAGCCACACTACTGGTAAGGCAAATGGTCTCATGGTTAAAAGTAAAATTATTAACATACCTTTACCGTAATACCATTTTTGTTTCTTAACAAGAAACTCACCACAATGCTTACATTTTTTTGCTTCCTCTTGAATCTCTTCAGCGCAATAAATACATTTCTTCACACAACTCTCCTTACCTATTCTTTTAAATCTCGCATGGGTTTTTGTGTGAATAAGATTTTATTAAAAACATAAAATAAAACTGTAAAAAGTCCCACTGCTAAATTTAGATTGAAAAACACTGTCACAAGACTTGTCCCTACAACAATAAATATT
Source organism: Lysobacterales bacterium (assembly GCA_047638895.1). Taxonomy (GTDB): domain Bacteria; phylum Omnitrophota; class Gorgyraeia; order Zapsychrales; family Zapsychraceae; genus JANQNA01. The sequence goes on along the minus strand of JBLINE010000159.1, from coordinate 1,054 downwards.
TCACGGTGAGATACATTAAAATACGGCTCATCATAACTAAAAAGTATTTTTGGTGAACGCCGTAAACGGTTTTGACAAATGCCTTTTAAATACATGCGGATAGGTTGAAAATCAAATACATCATAACCTACCTTGATCAAGATACCTGTAAATACCGCTTGGGGAATTAGTGTAATCCAATCTTGAAAAAGAATCATTTGAATCAAAGTAAATACACCAACCAAAATACCAGCCATTCGTAACGTCGCATTTTCTTTGATCATAAGTACCGAACGAATTGTCGCTTGCGCTCCTGGGATTCCTCCAAGAAATCCAACCGCGCAATTACCTAAGCCTTGAGCAAAAAGCTCTTGATTTGATTTTGTCTTAGTTTTTGTTAGCTTATCAACAATCATCGCGGTTAAAAGAGTGTCTAAATAACATAAAACAGCTAATTGCACAGCAAATGGTAGCGCGAGTAAAAGTATTGGCATAGTCACATTACTAGGCCATTGCTCACTAATAAGCATTTTAAAATCAGCAAAGCTCGACAAATGCCCTGACAACTTAATATATTCAATTGGCAAATTTAAAATGTTTGATAGTACTGTCATAATAACAAGCGCTACTAATGTCGCAGGTATTAGCATTAAATATTTATTGCGCATCTTATGGAAAATATGTGGAAGAATAAATATTAAAACAACTGTCGTAACAGTCACGCCTACATTTAATAATAATGAACCTTCAAGCGCCTTTTTACCACCCCATCCGAATAATTTTTGTATTTGATCACTCCAAATCAACAAAGCAATCCCGCTCATAAAACCTGAAATAACGACATGAGGCACCATATTAATAAACTTTGCTAATCGAAAAGCAGCAATAATCATTAAAAGAAAGCCTGTCATAAATAAAACAATATTTATGAAATGATCTGGATTAATAGTTGCCTCTTGCAAATAAGGGTCCAGTGAAGCTGCAGCAACAACAACCGCAATAATAGAAGTCATCGGTGCTGTTGGCCCTGAACATTGAACCTTTGTTCCTCCAAACACAGAAGTAATAATAGCAA
>JBLINE010000158.1:0-3520 GCA_047638895.1 Lysobacterales bacterium | reverse complement strand
CTCATATTGAGGATATATTAAATCAAATTGAGAACTTGAATAAGAATGCAGATTTAGTTAAAGTATTAATTCTTGAAAATTATGACACTTATTTTGGTAAGCTTTTAACAAGCGCTGTTGATGTGTGGTTAAATAACCCATTACCACCATTTGAAGCCTCAGGTACAAGTGGTATGAAAGCTATCGCTAATGGTGTTTTACAGTTGAGCACACTCGATGGATGGGTTGTTGAAGCAGAGAATGATGATATTGGGTGGATTTTCGGATACGAACATCATGGTGATGATGTTGGTGATGAAAGTCAATTACGCCTCAAGGAAGATTCAGATGCGTTATATGATACGTTACAAGAAGCCGTATCATTGTATTATGAAACAAACAAGAATGGTGTTGTGAATATTCAAAGCCCATGGATTGATAAAATGATTAATTGCATTAAGCGTACGGCGTTTTTTAATACACAAAGAATGATGCAAGAATATAAAGATGTTATGTGGAGTGATTAAATTTTTGAAATAATTTGTTAAAGGAGTCGTTATGAAGCAATATTTAGATTTATTACAACATGTATTAGATAACGGTGAGACAAAGGGTGATAGAACTGGTACAGGAACAATTTCTGTATTTGGGCATCAATCACGCTATGATTTAAGAGAGGGATTTCCTTTGTTAACAACAAAGAAAGTTTTATTTTCATCTGTTGTTTATGAATTATTATGGTTTCTTCGTGGATCGACAAATATTAATGATGATTTAAAACAACATTCTCCAATCTGGAATGCGTGGGCAGATGATGATGGTGAGTTAGGGCCGATTTATGGCTATCAATGGCGTAAGTGGGAGCGTTATGTTGATGAAGGTGAAGGTAAGTATCGTAAAGAGCATGTTGATCAAATTCTTAACGTGATTGATATGATTAAAAATAATCCTAATTCACGACGCTTAATTGTTAGTGCCTGGAATCCATCAGATATTGATCGTATGGCATTGCCGCCTTGTCATGCTTTTTTCCAATTTTATGTAGTTAATGGCCGTCTAGACTGTCAACTTTATCAACGTTCAGCGGATATTGCTTTAGGAGTGCCATTTAATATTGCAAGCTACGCATTGTTGCTTATGATGATTGCTCAAGAGTGTGATTTAGAACCAGGTATTTTTGTACATACTTTAGGTGATGCGCATATTTATGCGAACCACCTAGAAGGAGTGAAAGAGCAGCTTAAGCGAGTGCCTAAACAATTACCACAAGTTAAGATTGCAAATAAGCCAGTACTTGATGTTACATTTGATGATATTGAGCTTTTAGATTATGAGCATGATAAATTTATTAAATTTCCAATCGCGGTTTAATTTATGATACCTTTAAATATTATAGTAGCTATTGATGAGAATAACGGTATTGGTAAGAATGGTGATTTACCATGGCATATATCGGGTGATCTGAAATATTTCAAAAAAATTACAACTCATACTGATAATCCTATTAAGAAGAATGTTGTCGTTATGGGGCGTAAAACTTGGGAATCTATTCCGCATAAATATCGTCCATTACCGAATCGTATTAATGTTGTATTAACTAGAGATACTGATTATGTACTTCCTGAAGGTGTACATCTTTGTAATGTTTTTGATCAAATAGAAGAGTTACTTACAAAGCATAAAAATACAGAAATTGAGTCTGTATTTATCATTGGAGGGGAGCAAATATTCAAACAAGCTTTAGAGCATCCTGCTTGCCAAAAATTATATATCACACATATTAAGCATAGTTTTGAGTGTGATACGTATTTCCCTGCATTTCAATCATCTTTCAAAGAAGAGTCTTGCCAAGGTGATGAGACGCAAGATGATTTTTCTTATTGTTTTGCTATTCATACAAGAAAGTAAGCTTTTTAAAGCTATTCGGTCAAAGAAGTGAAGGAATATCCCGCATAAAAGAAAGCGTTTTCTATTGCACACCTGGTTATCTCATAAGTGTATATATTACAATAGTTTAAGAATTATTTAGTTTTAATTTAATATGTGTATTTAATCCTGAGTTAGGTCGTTTATTGACGAGTAATACCGTATACTTAATGTAACGCGTTTGAGTTATTTAAGATATGAATTCGGTGAATGTAATTTGATGTGTTATTGATAAATAATATATGATTGAAAAAATAAATAATAAAAAGAATATTTTATTAGTCGACGATGATCGACCGATGAGTGACATGTTACGTATGTTACTTGAAACACGAGGTTATGGTGTCGATGTAGCTTTTAGCTCAGAAGAGCTATTTAAAGTTGTATCAGACACAACGGATCTTATTATTTTAGATCTTGGCCTACCTGATGCTTATGGATTTGATGTTTGTCGTAAACTTAAAGAAGTTACTAAGACTTCTCATATTCCAATTATAATTCTAAGTGCCCAATTTGTTCCAGGCGATGTTGTTGAAGGGCTTTATTCTGGGGCAGATGATTGTGTATGTAAACCTTTTGAATATGAAGAACTTGTTGCGCGTATTGAAGTAATCACACGACGTGCAGAATGTGGCAATGGTAAGGAAATTAAGAGTAAAGATTTAGGTGTGATTAAAGAATTGGCGCGTATTATTAAAGATGAAGATGTTGTTCCTTTTTTCCAACCTATTGTTAATTTATATGATATGAATATTTATGGATTTGAAGCATTATGTCGACCAAATACTACTACGTCATTATCAAATCCTGAAGTGTTGTTTAAAACAGCGATACAGTTTGGGTTTTATCAAGATTTAGAATTATTAGCTTGGCGGAAGGCTATGGATTATGCTGCTAATAATGTTGGAGATGCAAAATTATTTTTAAATTGTAATCCTTACTTTGTTGAAGGTAATCGTTTTGATGAAATTAAATTATTATTAGAAAATATTGGGTTAGAACCAAGTGATATTGTTTTAGAGATTACAGAGCGTTCGGCTATTTTGGATTATGATCAATTTTACAACAAACTCACAGAGTTTCGTGAAGATGGATTTAAGTTTGCTGTTGATGATGTTGGTGGCGGATTTGCTTCTTTAGAATCTATTGTTAAGACGAAGCCTGAAATTTTGAAGATCGATCGACATATTGTTACTGGTTTACATGAGGATTCTTACAAACAGAGTATCATTAAGTTTATTGTTTCTTTTTGTAAGGAAAATGATACTTTTTGTATTGCTGAAGGTATTGAACATAAGGCGGAACTCGAAGTTTTAAAAGCTTTAGGTGTTCAAGGTGGGCAAGGGTACTATTTATATAAGCCATCACCTATTATTGATCTTAAATCTATGCAAAAAGTCATTCTTGCTTGCTAGATATCCTAGTTCTACTCAAATATAATTTAAATGAGAATCGTTGGAAAATACCATTATCCTCGTATATAATGAATATATCAAAATTTAAAAGGAGTTGTGTCATTTAATATGACGTTATGATTATTATAGTATTATTATTTTTAGGAGTCGTTATTGGTTCAGGTCTTTGTTCGATAGCAGAGACAGCTTTATTAAGTTTA
>JBLINE010000157.1:0-3552 GCA_047638895.1 Lysobacterales bacterium | reverse complement strand
TTATCAACATGAACATATCCAAAATCAAATTTATGTAAAGATTTACTGCCTTCTTCATTTAAAGCAACACCAATTGGCTTAGCATTTTCAAAGCCACTTATGTTATGACATGAATAACAACCATATTGAGAAATTAATTTTTCACCTGAAAAGTACATCTTCTCATCAAGTGTCATCTTAGCAAGCTTACGATCTGCTTGTTTTTTAGGCTGTTGTTTTACCATAAACCCTAAAGCGATATCATTAAGAATATCTTCATCAAAACCTGGAATACTTTTCATTACAAATGTTTTATGCTTATCTTCAACTAAATATCCAGCAACATCAGCTGCTTCTTGATCAGATAAACGTAAACTTGGCATACGTGTTTCAGCATGGTATCGCGCTGGATCTTTAAGCCAATTATAAATCCATTCTTTAGATGTCTTTGTCCCTAAATCAGTTAAACTTGGCCCATGTTGACTACGCAAACTATCTGTCGTTGTCTCATGACTTTCTGGTAAAACCTCAGTATTATGACACGCCATACAACCTAATGATGCTACTAGTTCTTCACCATTTTTTGCATCAAATATTTTTGGCATTTTATTTAGTTTATAATCTTTAGATTCAGCAAAAAGATAATTAACCATAGCATGAATTTCTTGTTGAGAACGTGCCTGTGAAACTAAGTCACTATTATTAGCTAAATTGAAATAAGCAGGCATCCATGTGTCTTTTTTGAAGAAATGTGGATCTTCAATCCATTTATAAGCAAATTCTTTAGATAATTTAGAGGAAATTTTAGTTAGATCAGGACCAGGATTTTGCCAATCTTTATAACGGTCAATCTCATGACAAGCATAACATCCAGCTTTTTCAATAATTTTAAGACCTAGATTAAGTGTTTCAGCACCTTTAATTGGGTTTTCACCACTATGACATTTAAAACAACCTGCTTGAGCATGTTGTAGTGGCAACATTGGCTGCTCCCAATGATGATCTTGTTTCCAATTATATTTTTCTTCCCAATCTTTTTGTTGCTCAGCATTTTGTGGTGTATGTACAGCGCTCTGAAAGCCTGTAGCACGCCCTTTACCACCATGACATACGGTACACCCAAATTCTTCAATTGGATGCGCAGAATCATTACTGATGTACTGATCTAGATTTGGATGAGTTCTATATGGTTGAGGAAAATCAGCAAAGTCAGGATTATCAATCCCCAAATGACACGTCATACAACGATCCACTTTAGGTGCCTGACGAATAATTAAATCTTCAGTAATATCTTTAAGAACAATTTGTTTAACTTTAGTTGTAGGCGTTGATAAATCAAGAATTGGTAAATTACGGACAACTTGAGCAAAACGATTAAGGAGTGTCATTTCGTTCGGGTCTGTCGCTTGTAAATTTTTCTTCATCATCGTGTGTTTAGATGCAATAGTTCTCTTTTTATCTTGAAGTTCTTTTAAAGCAGCGCCACATGTTAGTTTTGTTTCAGTTTTTTTATTTAATGCAACCGTTGCTTCTTCAGCTTTTAAGTTTAATTCTTGCGCTTTAGTATTTAGCTCAGTATAAGTAGTTTTAAGATCAGCAATTCCTTCGGTATGATGACCTACCGCATTTTCATATTTAAATCTTGCTGCATCCCGTACCGCATTAGTATGTCTTAATTCTTGCTCAGTTAAAATCTTTTCAGTCTTTAAATCATTAATTTCTGTATCAAGTTCTTCTGTGTCTAAACAAGTCGTTTCGTAACTTTCACGAGCAGCTTCTACTTCTTTTACTAAATTTTGGTATTCAGCATTATTAGTTAATTTCTTATCTTCCGCATCAAATTTAGTACGCGCTATTTCTACTTTATATTGGGCAAATTTATTTTGGTAGTCTTTCCATTTACGATCATAGTCGTTCATGAAGACAGCACCAATCACAGTAAGCAGTGCAAGTGCACCAATCGCAAACACAAAGTGAAGTTTATCTATATTATAATGGCTCTCTGGTTGTTTACTCACAGGTATCCCTTTTGTTTAAATATTTTAAATATTGAAGAAAAATTCTGGTATAGCTACTAAATACTTGATGTTAAATACCCATCTTAAATACATTTTGATTGGCAAGCTACACGCAAGTAATAACAATACGATAAAAACACTATATCGTATTGGCCCTAAATTCTTTGCAATCTTCTTAAAAAATGTCACAGTTAAGATAGCTGGTGTAACAACGAAATATACCCCTACTAAAAGAAATCCCCATATTTCACGTAAGAAAATGCTACTTGGTAGTGGTTTATTTTGCCAAACCATATAAACCAATTCTGACAAATTAACGTTAGTTAAGGCTTCAAGCTTATGATGATCCCAATATTCAAATGGTCCGAAGAAGTTCCAGTTTGGTCCACGTAAAAAAGTTCCGGTTGAAATCAAGAAAATCCATAAAGCAAGAAATAAAAATAAAAAAATCGAAATTGCCATTTTACGATCTTTAAAAGTATAATATCCGCTTCCTTTCGGATTATTATCAATAAAAGGAATTGCCATAAAACCTTTTACAATAACCGCTGGAAACAAAACTCCTGCAATCCATGGATCAAAATAGACTAACATTTCTTGAAGTCCAAGAAAATACCAAGGTGCTTTTGAGGGGTTTGGTGATACAGTTGGATTTGCTGGAGCTTCAAGTGGTGCTGATAAAGATACAGCCCATCCCAGTAATAACACAGAGACAGCAACCATCGCAATAAGTTCAATATAAACAAGGTCTGGCCATACTAGTACTTTTTGCTTTGCATCTTCAGCTTCATTTGGTCCTTTACCTTCAGCAATACGGGCATCATTATCATAAGCTTGTTTTAAAGAAAGCCATAAAAAGAAAACTACTAAAAATAATAAAGCAATTATCGGAACATTGTCAGGCTTAGCTACAATAGATCTAAAATTCGCATCCGTCATTCCAAATACAAAAAAAAGAAACAATCCACCCAGCATAAATTTAGCACCAGTATTAGTCCATAATTTATGAATACCAAGCTTTTTGTTCAACTTATATAACGCATCTGTAGGTGGAAAAATAAAGAAAAACGTTAAAAGAATAAACGTAAAACTTATCTGTGGTGCTGTGAGTTGATTAATAACTTGTTTGATTGTTTCTATCATAATATTTTTTTCTCTATAGTAAAATAAGTTAAATGTTTAAAACGATAAGGCTATAAATTTCTTTAAGTTGGACCTGATATTCCACCGTCTTTACGTACGCGCCAAAAATGAACAATCATAAAAAGCATCATAACGAATGGCAATCCAATACAGTGAAGCACATAAAAACGGATAAGTGCAGCTTCTCCAACAAAACGTCCACCAAGCATAGCAAATTTAGCATCCGCTGTGCCATGAACAAAATTAACATCACCTAAAGATAGTAAAGAAGCACCAGGTCCCGCTGTACCAATAATAGGCGTTGCGGCTGCCATGTTTGATCCAACAGTAATAGCCCAAATAGCTAGCTGATCCCAAGGTAGTAAATATCCAGTGAAACTCATAAGCATAGTTAAAACAAGTAGCACAACAC
>JBLINE010000156.1:0-3557 GCA_047638895.1 Lysobacterales bacterium | reverse complement strand
AGCAATGCTATTAAACAACTTCTTCAGCACAGGATTTGCATAAAGTAAAATATAAATACTAGATAATATAACGCCACCTAGTACAATAGCACCCAACCTCACTGGCAAAGTAAACCATGGGAAGTCTGTTTGACTCATAAAAAAAGAAAAGAATAACGCAAGAACACTGCAAATAACAAAAAGTCTTGTGAGAAACTTTAAATTATGCGCCTTGATATTCTCTATAAAATCACCAGTTATCTTTTCTGGCTTAGGTAAATTCCCAAAATGTTCTTTATTAAAAATAGCCGGAAGAACTCCCGCCACCATAATAGCAAGCCCAATAACAATTGAGAGTTGTCGCACACCAAGAACAGGATCAGCCTCACCAGTATCAGGGTTTGAAAACCAGTTCTTATTATATAAAATAGCCCAACACCAAGGCGATACAAGCCAAGGAATTTGTGCCATAATTCTACTCCACCCCTGAAGACTTGTTCTTTCATGATAATCAGGCGTTAACTCATACCCTAAAGCGAGCCATGGAATTGAAAAACAAGTAAAAGCTGCAAAAAAGATAACTTGGAATATTAAGAAATACCAACCGTTAAACGTATTACCGTTCTCTGGGTGCAGTTGAAACATCAACATGTAACAAATTCCTGCAACAATGGCACCGATAAGTATAAATGGTTTACGACGCCCCCAACGGGTACGCGCGTTATCAGAGTTAAATCCAACAATAGGATCTATAACGCCGTCAAAAATGCGTGGAACAAACCCAATCAGACCCACAATATATGGAGGTATACCTAACCCTAGAATTAGAATCGCAACCATCTGACCAATCCATGCGGCTTGAGAGTCATTAGCCATTGATCCCATGCTATAGGCAAATTTCTGAAAAACTGGAATACGATCTTCTTTGGCTGTCACAGGTGTATTTGATTGTGTCATTAATAATACCTTTTTTATAAATTTAAATTATTTTTAAGTCCCGCATTATATCAAACAAACTTAGCATGTCCAACACTATTCATCCACAAAATTGCCTAAATTTAACAAATAGGCATAAAAAAACCTGAGTATTTATATTAATACCCAGGTAATGGATGACACACAAATGTTTTTATAATTGACTATTCTGAAGAATCAATGAATTTATACAGTCTTGAAGAATGAATAAGATTTGTCTTATGAAACTGGATTCCTATGTTCCATAATTCATCTTTAGTAGGCTTAACCCAAACAATTTCTCCTCGAATAACCATAGGATCTAAACCATCTGGTAATTGCACTTCAAATACAACACTATCATTAACGTAAAAGCGTTCACGGCTAGTTAAACTCACCCCTGTTGCCGATGCATCTTGAAGAACAAAATTTGCCCCGAAAGATTCACGAGAGTCTTTGATTCGTGCAGGAAAACGTGCAGGAAACCTGTTCCATATTCTACGTTCTGATTCTGTAGTATTGGCTAAGCTCATAATTTATTGTTTACTAAAATACTGGTTGAGGCGTGTTTTAGAACCATCCATTACATCTTTAAAATGAAGTCCTATACGATAATCACCTGTATCCATTTTTTCAACCCATTTAACAATCCCTACAACAAACGCAGGATCTTCATCGGCGCCTAGATCTAACTCAATTGTTATTTCATGGTTAAGAGGAATCTCTCGTTTAGAAACAAACCCAATACCTGTTTCACTAAAGTCAACAGTACGTGTTTGAGAAAATAACCCACTTTCTTGACCGTCAACTGGCACAAGACAGCTCACTCTTTTTGCTTTTCGATCGTTACTCATTTTAGCCGTCCCCTTTAAAAATAGCTTTAATATGTATAATTATATTGTAGATAAACCTATAGTTGGTTCAAACTTTTTTTAAAATATTATATTGAAGAGATACACTGCGGTAAAATACACCTCTTACAGAATGCCTAATTAACTTACAACATCTAAAACTTCCTATTACAGCCGTGGCATTCTGTAATTGGTTGAAAGCGTTTTGTTTCGATAACTACAATATAATACATTAATGTTTAAAATGCAAATTATTTGAACAATTTTGTTGAAAATATTATACCTTAAGTAGTATCAATAGTTTTTGCAATATTTAAACCTAATGATATACTACCGATTATGAACCCAACAGACATTACACTTCTCTGTATTTTTATACTCGCCTATTTTAATGGCTGGCTTAAAGGTTTTCTTAAAACAATCCTTGGACCCGTATCCCTTATCATTGGGTCTGTAATTGCCCATTATATGTATACACATGGGCAAAATATTGCACTTGCACTTACGGTAGGATTCTTTGGTCCTTTTGTAATTAAAATTGTTTTAGGTATTATTCTTAAAACAATCATTAAAACCTTTCAAAAGGAAGATAATGAAAAACTTTCTTCAATTAGTCGATTATTAGGCGGAATACTTAGTTTGATTTGGGGAGGCTCATTGTGTTTAATACTAACATTGCTTATAACGTTCATTCCTCTTAAAGTAGCAGCGCTTGAAAAAGTTCAAAACTCCATTAAAAGTTCTTACTCATACCAAACCTTATCTGATAAGTTAAACCTCGACGAAAAAGATCCTATCAAAGTATTAAGTAACATTTCCGAAGTTATTAATAATCCGAAGAAATCCAATAAATTACGAGAATCTAAACAGTACGAAAATTTAATGAATACCGACTCATTTAAAAATTTAATGAACGACCCTGAAACATTAGCGCAAATAGAAAATAATAATATTACACAGTTGTTAAAGAATCCAAAGGTGCGAGATTTAATTAGCGACCCTAATGCTCTGCAGAAATTAATGGAGTTTCAAAAAGAGTTAATTAATACTTCTATGGGGGAATCACTTAATAAAGGTGAAGAAAAAACAAGACCAAATCCAAGAGTTATTATTAATGAAGATGGTGTTTACACAAATAAATATAATTAAGGGTCAATTATTTACCGATACAAAACTGTGAAAATATATTGTCAATCAAATCTACATCGACATTTCTTCCTGTAATCGCATCCAAACAATTAACGGCTACTTTTATATCTTCCGATGCAAACTCTAAAGACAATCCTTCAACTAAACTTTTCTGACCATGTTGCAATAACTCACAACATTCTTTTAACGACTGAATGTGACGTAAATTATTAACCAACGCCCCATGGACATCAATCGAATCAGCATGCAAAACATTATGTACAATTTTTTCTTGTAGCTGTTCAATGCCACATTTAGTTATCGCTGATATTTCAACAATACTATCTTTATCGCAATGTTGAGATAATTCCTTATAATCTAAACTATTCCCAAGATCTGTTTTATTAACAATAACTAAAATGTTTTGATCTTTAATATTCTTTAAAATCTCAAAATCTTTATCTTCCAATGGACGGCTGGCATCTATCATAAACAAAACAAGATCTGCACTTTTCATATACATCTGACTACGTTTGATTGCTTCCTCTTCAATAAGATCTCGAGGATTTAAAATACCCGCGGTATCAATCACTTGGAATGGCACGCCATTAATTTGTGCGCTCTCTTCAATTGCATCTCTCGTCG
>JBLINE010000155.1:0-3559 GCA_047638895.1 Lysobacterales bacterium | reverse complement strand
CTATAAACAGATTAAAGCAGCTAAAGAAGAGGGTCGATCTATTGTGGGGGTTGGAACTACTAGTTGTCGTGTGCTTGAATCAATTGCACAGACAGGTCAATTGAAGGGTGAAACAAATATCTTTATTTATCCAGGGTTTTCTTTTAAAATGGTCGACATTTTGATAACTAATTTTCATTTACCGATGAGTACTTTGTTAATGCTTGTGAGTGCGTTTGCTTCGAAAGATTTGATTAAAAGAGCTTATCAAGAAGCGATTGAGAAGAAGTATAGGTTTTACAGTTATGGCGATGCTATGATTGTGTTATAAGTAGTTATAAAATCGTGTTGTAGATACGTGGCGCGAAGCGCTTGCACGCTTCACGCAAGCTCTAGTAGGGTGACATAGTCACCCGTGTGCAAAAAGTCGCGAACAACAATGCGACTTCGTAGTAAATAGGAGTATTACACTGAAGCTTTCAGAATTTTTGCACAGATTCATTCGCTCAGACAAAATTCACATCACGCAGTTATTGTGTGATGTGAATTAACTCGCTCGATGAAGCTGCACAAAAATCCTTACAGCCGAGTATTTTAAATATTGCACAAACAATTAATTAGAAAGATAAGAATATGTATAAATTACTAAAAAAAGATAATAAAACAAAAGCACGTCGTGGAGAATTAACTACTGATCATGGGGCTATTCAAACGCCGTTCTTTATGCCTGTCGGGACGAATGGGACAGTTAAGTCACTTGATTTTGAAGATATGCGTAATCTAGGCGCACAAATAATGCTGTCTAATACGTATCACTTAAATTTACGTCCAGGTATGGATATTATTCGTAATCAAGGTGGGTTACATAAAATGATGGGATGGGAGCGCCCTTTGTTGACGGATAGTGGTGGGTATCAGATATTTAGTCTAGCTAAATTACGAAAACTTACTGACGAGGGGGTTGTTTTTCAATCTCATTTAGATGGTTCAGCCATTGAATTAACACCAGAAAAAGTTGTGGCGATTGAACAAGACTTTGGTGTTGATATGATGATGCCACTTGATGAATGTGCACCGTATCCTTGTGCGTATGAACCTGCAAAAGATGCTGTAAGGCGAACGACTTTATGGGCACGTAGGGCAAAGGATTATTTCGAAGCGAATAAACGGACGGATATCAATCAGAAATTATTTGCGATTATACAAGGTTCAATTTATAAAGATTTACGTGAACGTTCTGCACAAGAGGTGGTGGATTTAGATTTTGATGCGTATGCTATTGGTGGAGTAAGCGTCGGTGAGACGGTTGTTGAAATGTTTGAATCTTTACGCTGGACAGAGCCAATTATGCCAGTTAATAAACCACGTTATTTTATGGGTATTGGTTATCCTGATCAAATTGTTAAAGCAGTTGGTGAAGGGATGGATATGTTTGATTGTGTCCTTCCTAGTCGGTATGGACGACATGGAACGGCATTTACACATCGTGGTCCAGTAACAATTAAAAAATTAGAGAATGCAGATGATAGTTCTCCTATTGATTCTGAATGTGATTGTACAACGTGTCGTAATTATACAAGATCGTATATTCGACATTTACTTAAAGCGGGTGAAATTACAGGGCTTAAATTGATGACTTATCATAATGTTTATTTTTATGTTAATCTTATGAAGAAAATGCGAATAGCGATTGAGGAAGATCGATTCTATGAATTTCAAGAAGACTTTCTTGTTAAGTATGGCTCACCACTGGCGGGAGGTAAGATTTAAATGCGTTTTGATGTGATTACAATATTCCCAAATATGTTTGGACCTGTGATTAATGATTCAATTATTAAGCGGGCACAGGAAAGTAAGAAGGTACGTATTGAGTTACATGATTTGCGTGAATATTCTACGGATAAACATAAAAAAGTAGATGATCGCCCTTTTGGTGGCGGTGCGGGAATGTTAATGACAGCCCAGCCATTTTTTGATGCTATAAAGAAGATAAAAGGGCGCCGTAAAGCTAAGGTAATTATGCCTTCTCCTACAGGAAAGCCGCTTACACAACGTATTGTAAAAAGACTTGCAAAAGAGAGAAATTTGATTATAATTTGTGGACATTATGAAGGAATTGACGATCGCGTTCGTTCTGAGTTGGTTGATGAAAGTATTTCGATTGGGGATTATGTTTTAACAGGTGGAGAGATCCCAGCGATGGTTTTGATTGATTCTGTAAGTCGATTGATACCAGGTGTTTTGGGGAAATATGCTTCATTAGATGATGAGTCTTTTGAGAATAATCTACTCGAATATCCGCAGTATACAAGGCCCGCAGATTTTCGTGGCATAAAAGTACCAAGTGTGGTACTATCTGGGCACCATAAAAAGATTTCAGATTGGCAAAAAGATCAGGCGCATAAACGCACAAAGCGGAATCGTCCTGATTTATTAGATAAATAAGAATATTTCTAGGATTTAGAAATAAGTTATAAGTTGGAGGAAATAAGATGGCGACTAATATTGGTCTAAGAATTAAAGAAATTTCAGACAAGCAGTTAAAAACTGATTTACCTGATTTTGAAGTAGGCGATACAATTAAAATGCGTATTAAAGTACAAGAAGCTGATAAAGTTCGTACACATCCTTATGAAGGAACTGTTATTGCTAAAACAGGACGTGCAAGCCAAGCAACTTTTACTTTAAGAAAAATTTCTTTTGGTGAAGGTGTTGAAAGAACTTTTCCATTACATTCACCTGTAATTGAGAATCTTTCAATTGTAAGTAAAGGTATTGTTAAACGTGCTAAGTTGTATTATTTAAGAGATCGTTTAGGTAAGAAAGCAAAGGTTAAAAGACGTCAAGAAGCATAATGCTTAATTACGAGCAAGAAGCTAAGAATGAAGGATTCCAAATAGTTATTGGAATCGATGAAGCAGGACGGGGGCCACTAGCTGGCCCTGTTACTGCAGCAGCTGTTGTACTTCGTAACACAGATTTTAAAGTAACTATCCGCGATTCAAAGAAATTATCACCTAAAAAACGAGAAGCAGCATTTGAAGAAATATATGACAAGGCCCATGTTGGGGTTGGCATTATCAGTGAATCAGTCATTGATGAAGTAAATATATTACAAGCAACTTATTTAGCAATGCGTAACGCTGTTATTCAATGTATTGATCAAGTTAATACGGATCGTGCACATCCGGTCAGCACTGATTCAGTTATTCTATTAATCGATGGGAATAGTTTTAAGACAGAATTACCATATGATTATCGTACGATTGTAAAAGGTGATGATAAGGTGTTATCAATTGCTGCAGCATCGATTGTAGCGAAAGTATCGCGAGATCGAATACTGGCTATATATGATCAAATATATCCAGAATATGTATTTTCAAAACATAAAGGTTACCCAACAAAAGCTCACAAAGAAATTCTAGATGCGATAGGGCCATCGCAAATTCACCGTAAATCATTTCGTTATTAATATGTCAGATTTTTATCGTATTGGTAATCTTGGAGAAAAGTTAGCAGTAGAATATTTAAAAAACCAAGGTTATCAAATTATCGAGTGTAACTATAAGAATGAATTAGG
>JBLINE010000154.1:0-3569 GCA_047638895.1 Lysobacterales bacterium | reverse complement strand
CCCAATCCGCATCTTCACCGATATATTTCTTAGGCTTTGTACTTAGCTCAATGCCGATATCAGTAAATCCAAAATCATTCATAACATCAAAAACGTAATCGATAATACTTAATACTTCATCTTTAATCTGATCTTCACGGCAAAAAATATGTCCATCATCTTGAGTAAATCCTCTAACACGTAACAGGCCATGTAAAACACCCGCTTTTTCTTGACGATAAACTGTTCCGAGTTCCGCATATCGTACTGGTAAATCACGATAAGAACGAATTTCAGATTTATAAATCAATGTGTGCCCTGGACAATTCATTGGCTTAACCGCATATTCTTCGCCATCAACATCAAGCCAATACATATTTTCTTTATAATTATCAGCGTGTCCGCTTGTTTCCCAAAGCTTAGCTTTTAAAATGTGTGGTGTAATAACAAGATCATAACCACGTTTAATATTCTGATCTTGAATGTAATCTTCAATTGTCTTACGAAGCATCGCGCCTGCTGGTTTATAAAAAACAAGTCCTGCTCCAGCTTCTTCATGAAAGAAATCAAACAGACCGAGTTGTGGCCCAAGTTTACGATGATCTCTTTTTTTAGCTTCTTCAAGTAATTGCAGATGCTCATCTAATTCTTCTTTTGTAAAAAATGCTGTACCATAAATACGTTGTAGCCGTGCTTTTTTTTCATCACCGCGCCAATAACTACCAGCTACAGATAGTAATTTAAAAGCTTTAATTTGCAAAACATCTTCAACATGAGGTCCTTTACATAAATCCATCCAATCATCACCTGTGTGATAAATGGAAACCTCTTTATCCTCTAAATTTTCAATGAGCTCGACTTTATATATCTCGCCTTTGCCTTTGAAGAAATCAATCGCTTCTTCTTTTGCCATCATTGTTTTTGTAAATGCTGGCTTACGGCTAATAATTTTCTTCATACGCTTTTCTATCTTGCGTAAATCAATGTCCGTAAAAGGCACTTCTTTGTCAAAATCGTAATAAAATCCGTCTTCAATCGCTGGACCAATCGTTACCTTAGTCTCAGGCCACATTTCTTGCACAGCTTGTGCCATAATATGTGAACAACTATGTCTTAATTTATCTATATCTCTCGAATAATCCATATCACCAATAAACTCTACTCTACCAATATTCTATCAATAAAATAAAAGTGCCTTTTTAAATAAAATGGGCCCAAGAGGACTCGAACCTCTGACACCTTGCATGTCATGCAAGTACTCTAACCAGCTGAGCTATGAGCCCTTAAGCCTAAAATTAAAAATGGGCGAGGTGGGACTTGAACCCACACGACCTTGCGGCCACGAGATTTTAAGTCTCGCGTGTCTACCAATTTCACCACCCGCCCGGTAGATATTAAAATACAATGAACAATGTTTTCTCTAACTGCTTAAATCTAAACTGGAGGCGCGGACCGGAATCGAACCGGTGGTGGAGATTTTGCAGACCTCTGCCTTACCACTTGGCCACCGCGCCATAAATTTTATAATAACCGATATATCATTCTTGTAACTGTTTAGCTACAGCTGCAACAATATCATCAACTTCTGCTAAATGTCCTTCGCCAACTTCTCCACAAGCTAATAGCCCATCTGTAGGATCAATAAACGAAACATCATGCTCTTTAAGCTTGTCGCAATTTTGCACAACAATACTATTATGATACATCTGTGTATTCATGGCTGGCGCAACCATCACCTTAGCTCTTGTCGCCAGTACAACACAACTCAATAAATCATCAGCTAAACCGTTTGCCATCTTACCAATAATATTTGCCGTCGCTGGTGCAATTAAAACAACATCCGCACTACGCGCCAAATCAATATGTGGCATACTATTCGGTTTTTCATCTTTGTCAAATAACCCGCTGTAAACTTTACCTTCACTTAGACTAGATAAAGTCAAAGGGGTTATAAAATGCTCGGCTCCCTTGGTCATGATCACCGAGACCTTAAACCCCTTTTCCGATAAGCGTCTTAAAATATCTGCCGCTTTATACGCTGCAACACTTCCCGTAACACCTAAAACAACATGCTTACTGCTCATTGTTTACTCTTCAGAATCTTCGTCATTTTCTTTTTTTACATAAAGAAGATGTTCACAATCTTTAGCCACAACACGACCTGCATAAATTTCTTCTAGTGCTTTTGTTGTTGCTTTTTCGTTTAATGGAAGATCCACCAAACATTTTTTCCCATCCGCCAATTCAAGCGCGCGCTTTGATGCCATACGTACTAAAGTGTATACACTCATGTTAGCTTTTGGTAAAAGATCTTGTAGTACTTTATGTTCCATATGATTCTCCTAGGCAAATATCGCTCAATAAATTCCATTAATGTAAATATAGTAGGCATATATATATCACAACCTGTAAGTAATGTCAAAAAAAACTTTTTGCCTCAAACACTTCCACCGCATTAGGTTAACATCAATATTTATTTATGAATATGACTGCCGATAATAGCTGCTATCTGTTTATAGGCAGTACTTAACTGATCATTAACAACCACATGATCATAAAGGGGGCTATCCTTAAGTTCTTCTTTAGCTGTATTTAGCCTTAATTGGATGGTTTTAGCGTCTTCTGAGTCTCTCGCCACTAATCTACGCTTAAGCTCCATTAAAGAAGGTGTTTTCACAAAAATGCGTACAACATCATTCATCCTTTTTGCTACAACTCTTGATCCTTTAACATCTATACACAATAAAACATTTTTTCCCGCATTTAAAATATCTCGAATACTTTTCTTAGGCGTGCCATAATAATTATCAAAAACCTTCATAGACTCAAGAAAATGATTAGCATTTTTCTTATAATTAAACATCTTTGTACTTACAAAGAAATAATCTCGCCCATGCTTTTCATAGTCTCTTTTATTTCTTGTTGTCACAGAAATAGATTTAACAAGCTTTCCCCTAAACTTAACTTCAGTTAGGAGCTTATTATAAAAGGTAGTTTTACCTGAACCCGAGGGTCCTGAAATAATGAATATTTTGCCTTTTTCCATTACTCTATATTCTGAGCCTGTTCTCTAATTTTTTCTATTTTACTTTTAAGTGAAATAACGGCATTAGAAACAATGCGGTCTTGCAGTTTTGATCCAATAGTATTTGTTTCACGCTGTAACTCTTGTGCTATAAAGTCAATGCGCTTGCCTACAGAGTTACAACTTTTAAGAAGTTTTTTTACTTCGGCAATATAATGATCTAATCTAGATAATTCTTCATTAATATCATTACTTTTTTGAAATGACTGAAACTCTTCGTCATTCAATTCTTTTTTCTTTGCCTTTAATATAATTTTAGAACGGTCGGTGATCTTCTTTGTATTAACCGTCATAAGTTTCAACTTATCAACAACATCCGCATGTAAACTACGCCCTTCGCGCTTGCGCATAGCAACCAATGCTGTTGTTGCACGTTTAAGTGATTTCTCAATAGCTGGCCATAAATCATCTGGATTAACAAATGTTTCTTTAGCCTCTAATACACCTGGTAATTTAACTAAATCGGATAATGTTAAATCATTCTTAAGTTTAAATTGTTTTTGTA
>JBLINE010000153.1:0-3585 GCA_047638895.1 Lysobacterales bacterium | reverse complement strand
GAAGAGTTGAAGGATATTGATAGAATTGCTGTTAGCAAGAAACCTATTGAAGTTAAGTCTGGGAAGAGGTCTAAGAATAATCTTGCCATTGTTATGCCTGTTATTATAGGAATAATATTTGTATTCTCATATATATTTCAAAGCACACACAAAGATGAGTATTATGGTGGCATAGATTCAGAGAATGTTAAGTGTTACTTTGTAAATACAGGGTCGGGTGAGTATAGTGTGTGTAAGGAGTTTTATAAGAATAAAAATGTTAGATGGGTAGGGAATTTCAAAGGTAATGATGCGGATGGAAGTTCTAAAGAATTTTATGATAGTGGGCAATTAAGATGGGAAGGGATGTATGTTAATAATAAAATTAACGGGCCTGTTAAAGGTTATTTCAGAAACGGACAAGTGCAATATGAGGAGACATTTGTAAATGGCATTAGGGAAGGAGAGCAGAGAGAGTATTTTAGAACGGGTGAATTACAAAGCATTACGCCATTTAGGAACAACAAAGTGCATGGCTTATACAAAAGTTACTATATCAGTGGTAATTTGGCCGAAGAGTTAGAATATAAAAATGGGGTAATGTATAAGGATACTGACAAGCCTTTTGAAGGTGTAGAGAAGGTTTTTTATGAGAACGGTGTATTGTGGGAGGTAGCCTCTTATAAGAAAGGGAAGATAGAAGGGATTGTTCAAATGTATTATGAGAACGGTAACCTGGAGTATGAATTAACTTTTAAAAACAATGAACTTCATGGTGTATCTAAACATTATTATGAGGATGGACAGTTAGAATATATTACTACACAGCATAAGGATGTATTGATTTCAATTACTGAATATGATCGTGAAGGAAATTTAATTTTTAAAGGAGAGTATTAAGAGTTCTTCTCTAAGATAATCTGAAAAAGTTATTTAAATAAATCCCTCAATTTACTTAATTCAATCCAGTTGCAAAATTCGTTTCCTAAGGCGAGTTAATATCCTAAGCCGTTGTAAGTTAATAACTTGAATCCACCTATACGATTGCCTCTGATTTATCCGAAGTCTTCTTTAAGACGGATCATGCTGTAGGTTTTACTTCTGGATTTGTTAAAAGCATCTCAGGTGTGATTGATTTAAATGTTGAAAAAAATAAAGCGACGAAAGTGATGATAGATTTAGATATGGCTTCTGTTACAACATTTAACGAAACGCGCGATAATATTCTTATGAGAGCTGACTTTTACAATGTAGCGCAATATCCAACTATTAAAATTTTATGTAAAAAAATTAAAGGTAACAAAATTACAGCAGAGTTTACGTTTCGTGACTTGAGAAGTTTGATTGATTTGAAGTATGTGTTTTCTGGCATTAATAACAATGTCAATATAGGTCGAAGAGTTGCATATATTCATTTAGAAGGTAGTATTGAGCGTAAAGATTTTGGCATTGAGTATAATAAAAAAGATGGGCCTGCTAAAGACTTACTTGGCACAATGATAAATTTCATGTTCGATATCCGGGCTGTAGAGGTGCTTTAAGGGCTTTCGTTTTATAAATTAATGTATGGTATGCTTAGATGTATTAATTTATGTAAGAGGGTTTTAACGTAGTTTAAATTATTATGCATAGTTACAGCGATAAAATAATTAACAAGACTTATTTCGAAAGTTGGTATGTAAATGCTTATTTATTCAATAAACAAAATAGTTTTATCTATTCAAAAAAATCCACACAGTCTACTTAATGGTATCACTTCAAATACTATGGAGGCTGAGTCTAACGCGTTTCTTAGTATTCATGGGCGTATTGTGGCTACTTTTGATCAAGTACAAGTCAATGATGATCAAATGTTGATCGCCTTAGAAAGGCACTGTTATGACGATATAAAGGCGCATATGCAGCGTTATATTATGTTAAGCGGCGTTCAGGTTGAAGAAACAACGTATCATGTGTATTTTGATTTAGATGATTCTTATGTGATAAAAGAAAATGAATATTCTGTTAAGCAGAAAAAAGGTAAATTAGTTTTTACTAAAGATAAGCTTGATGCGCAAGTAACGGATGATGAATTTACGTTGTTTCGTGTAAAAAATGCCATTGCTTTGCAAGGTGTTGATTATAATAATGAAATGGTACTTAACGTAAGTACGGGCGATTTTGTATCGTTTACTAAGGGGTGTTATTTAGGACAGGAGCCAGTATCTAAGGTTTATAATCGTGCGAAGCCGAGTAGGCGCCTGGAAGTTAAGCGCATGGATGATTGCACAGATGAAGAAAAAAGTAAAATGACATCTGTTTGTTCCGAGGGTGGAGTAAAACACGGTTTTGTTTTTGTTAAGAATGTATAATTTAAAAAGGAGAATCTTATGATGGTAGCGATTATTATTGCAGTGCCAATTATATTTTTAGTTATGATGTATAACGGATTGGTTGGAAAAAAGAATCAAGTAGAGAATGCTTTTGGTGGTATGGATACAATGCTTAAAAAAAGGTATGATTTAATTCCAAATCTTATTGCATCTGTTCAGAAGTATATGGAACATGAAAAAAGCACACTTACTGAATTGACTGCGATGCGTGCTCAAGCTATGGCTGGCGGGATGTCTGATGATGACCGTGTTGCGCTTGATAATAAAATATCAAAATCTTTAGCTGGGATTAATATTGCCGTTGAGAATTACCCTGATTTAAAAGCTGATCAGTCATTTACGCAGTTGCAACGATCACTCAATGAAGTTGAAGAACAAATTTCAGCATCACGCAGGTCTTACAACGCATCAGTGACAGATTATAATAATGCGGTTGAGATGTTTCCTACCAATTTTATGGCGACACAAATGAATTATAAACGTAAAGAAGTTTTTGAGATTCCAGAAGGTGAACGCGAGAATGTTGATGTAGGTAAATTGTTCGATAAATAAACTTAGAAGAGTGGGTGTCTCAATGAAAACATTAGCTGAATTCAAACAACTTTATAATACACAATTATTACCTGAGCTGCGCAAGCTTGAAGAGATGCGCAAGGAGCGTGTTACTAAGATACTTATTGTGTGCGGACCAATTGCAGCTATTGCAATAATAGGATCTATCGCCATGATTAAATATGGCGAAGCTGCTTTTTGGGTGCTTGCTATTGGTGCTATGATCTGCTGTGGTATCGGTTGGTTCTTAACGAGGGATTATGTTAAGGCTTTTAAAGGACAAGTGATTGAACGCATTGTTCATTTTATTGACCCAGCACTTAAATATTCTCGAGAAAGTTATATCCCGCACAATGAATTTAAAACAAGTAAGTTGTTTCTTCAACATGCTGATAAATATAAGGGTGATGATCGTGTAACAGGTCGTGTGGGCGTTACATCTTTAGATTTTTCAGAATTACACGCCCAATATGTCACGCGTGATAGTAAAGGACGTAGAAGCTATCATACTTTCTTTAAAGGATTATTTTTCGTCGGTGATTTTAATAAGCATTTTAAAGGGCAAACATTCGTGTTGCCTGATTCGGCTGAGAAAATGTTTGGTGGTATTGGTAAGTGGATGCAGGGAAAAAATATGAGCCGTCCAGCCTTAGTTAAACTTGAAGATCCAGATTTTGAAAAG
>JBLINE010000152.1:0-3590 GCA_047638895.1 Lysobacterales bacterium | reverse complement strand
ATCAAGCTTCGCATAGTGGTGAAATCAATGTGGCTGTGCATCAAAAAAAAGTTAGACGACGTAATATTCGCGCTATGATTGGTGAGGTTATTTTAAAGAAGAGTAAGGGGCGACGCGCGCAGAATGAAATAACAGTGTTTGATTCAACAGGACTCGCCATTCAGGATACAGCGGTGGCTAGTTTGATGTATCGATTGGCGATTAAAGAAAAAATAGGAAAAAGAATAAATCTCATAGATTAAATATATAGAAAGTAGGGATGAGTAATGTCTGAGAAGGTAATTTATTTTGCGCATGGCAAGGAGTCAGGGCCATGGGGAGTTAAGATTAAACGGTTAGCTGAGGTTGCAAAAGAATTGGGGTTTGTGGTTGAGAGTCCTGATTATACGTCAACCATGGATCCTGATGAGCGAGTACAAATGCTTTTGGCTATTAATCCTCAAGCGGATAATTTGGTGTTAGTAGGTTCGAGTATGGGTGGTTATGTGTCTACGGTGGCAACGTCTGTTCTTAAAGCGAAGGGTGTATTCTTGATGGCGCCTGCGTTTTACGTGCCTTTTTATCAAGTAAAAGAACCAATGCCGATGACTAAAAATGTTACTATTGTACACGGAACACATGATGATATTGTGCCAGCAGAGCATTCGAAGCGATATATGGAAAAGTATGATCAGGTACAATGTCACTTTTTAGATAGTGATCATAGGTTGCTTAATGTGTTAGATGAAGTAGATGATATCTTTAGAAAATTTTTAATTAGTCTTCAGGAAGATAGATGATAGATAAAAGCATTAAAAGTTATGGGTTAATAGGGTTATGTTTACTACTTAGTAGTGGGTGTGCTTCAACTTCTCATCATAAGCAGAAGGATTTACAGCGATATGCACGTTCTGTATTAAATCAATCACAACAAATCGAATTACAAGAAGCGCATAAAGGCAAAAATATTTTATTAATAAAATATAGTGCATATATTGAAGAGACTAATGATAATCAAGAATTTTATGGGCGTGTACAATGGCAATCAGATAAAGAGCTTAAGGATAATCTTGCCAAAAGCATTGCAATTCCTTTTGAGTACATCAGTAAAGATAGGTGGGAGTTGGCGGTCGGAGAGCTAACTTTTGTAAAACCTTTGCTGTCTAAACATTGGTCGAAATTTCTTAAAGAATTATTGGCTACAATTACACCAAAAGAAACAAATCAAGGAGTTACGTTACGTAATGGAAACGATGAGTATTTGTTCTTTTATAATGAGCAAGGTGAATTAAAAAGAGTATACCTTAAGGATAAGCCAGCAGAAGTTAAAATCGTTAAATGGTTAACGCAAGAGGATCTAAACGAACACACTGTTAGTTCGTTTAAAGCGTACTTAAAAAAAGAAAATATTAATGACCAACGCGTAATATTATCATCATTTTGGGATGAAGCAGCTATGTCTTTTCTTTATGTTGATTTAAATGATAATTTTGCACTTAGTATAAAAGCACCTTTAGATCGAGATAATGTTTATAAAAATAGTGCTGTGAGACGAAATTTAAAGTCGATGAATCATTTGGTTGTTGAAAGTCATGTATTGGGCATGGCAACGCGTCCTGTCTCATCTGCTTTTCGATTATTTGCATGGGCGAAAGGGACGACCGTAGGTGCACTTCAAAACCAAATTCAAGTGCCAAATATTTTTATAGATACAACCATCCAGCCGCTTTATGAAGGAGAGGGCATGGACGTGGAAGCTTTTGAGAATCGATTAGATAAAATAATAAATAATAAACGTTCCCATGGATCTATGAAGTTTTTAATTGGTGGAGATCAATTCTTTCCACGTTTTATCGAAGCATTACTTGATGCGCGTGAGTCAATTTATTTACGCACATTTATTTTTGACAATGATGATTATGCGGTTAAAATTGCTGATATTTTAAAGAAGAAGGCAAATGAAGGTGTAAAGATATATGTTTTACTTGACGGTATGGGACAGCTTATGGGTGAAGGTAAAATTTCAGATACGTTACCAGCTGGATTTACACCACCTAAGTCAATTGCTAAATATCTAAGAAAGAATTCAAATATTAAAGTGCGTGTTCGTCCTAATGCATGGTTTAAAGCTGATCATACAAAATTTACAATTATTGATCGTAAAGTGGTGTTTACCGGCGGAATGAATGTTGGACGTGAGTATCGCTATGATTGGCATGATTTAATGGTTGAGATCAAAGGCCCAATTAGTGATGTACTTTTAGAGGAGTTTGATACGGCTTGGCGCCATTCGGGAAAGCTTGGAGATTTAGCATTTTTTTCAAAGATCATTAGTAATATTGAAAAAGACTTTCATAAAGATAGTGATTTACCGCTCATTCGTCCATTGTACACACGTGTCAATGATCCTCAAATCCTACGGGCACAGCTTGAAGCAATTAAGATGGCGAAGCGGTACATTTATATTAGCAATGCTTACTTTTCTGAGAATTTAATAATTGAAGAAATTATTAAGGCACGGCGGCGTGGTGTTGATGTGCGTGTTATCTTGCCAGTTCATGGTAATCATGAGATTATGAATATGAATAATATTGTGGTAGCCAATGAGCTGTTTGAGAATGGCATTGAGGTGTATTTCTATCCTGGTATGTCACATATCAAAGCAGCGATTTATGATGGCTGGTTGTGTACAGGTTCTGCAAATTTTGATAAACTTTCTTTCAGAGATAATTTAGAGTTTAATATCAGCACATCACATTCTGAAACAGTTGAACGGTTTAAAAATGAATTATTCGTTAAGGATTTTAATAAGTCATTTATAATGACAAAAAAGAATAAAAGTACAATTAAAGATCATATTGCTAAGTTTTTAGCTGGACAGTTGTAAAGGATGATATTATGAAAAGAACAGTGTTAATCGTATGCGGTATTTTTTTATTAGGAAGCTTTTTATGTACAGCTAAAAGCTTTGCTTATCAAAAGTATGAAAAGACTCCAAGTATTTCGATCGAGACTCAATTATCCGTATTTAAAAAGAGTACTATACTTGAGACAGAAACTGTTACACTATTACATGAGTTACATGAGTTACATGAGTTACATGAGTTACATGAGTTACATGAGTTAGGTGATTTTCTAAAGAATAAGGAAGATGTTACGTTATTGCATGAGATCATAATTTATGAAAAAGAACAAAATAAAGATTAATAAAAGATTAACAAGAGGAGAGCGTTATGTCATTTGTACCAACAATCATTATTGCTGTTATTGCTATTTTCGTCGCAGGTATTCGTATTATACGTCCAACGCATCGTGGATTAATTGAACGATTTGGTAAGTATAATCGTTTTGCTACTCCAGGATTTAATTGGATTATTCCACTTATTGATGTACTTCATAAAGTAAATGTAACTGAAATGATGGTGGATGCTGAGCCACAAGAAATTATTACAGATGATAATTTAAATGCCCGTGTTGATGCTCAGGTTTATTTCAAGGTGCTAGATGATGAGGCAAGTGTTAAGAAAGTAATGTATAACGTTAATAATTATAATTATCAAGTTGTGAATCTAGCACGGACAACATTGCGTAACATTATTGGGACATTAACA
>JBLINE010000151.1:0-3603 GCA_047638895.1 Lysobacterales bacterium | reverse complement strand
ATAATTCTTATATAAGGTTTGTTGTTAAGCTTGGATAAGAAAAGGATAGGGATTTATGTTTGATTTAGAAGAAAAACTAGCAGTTAAAGAAGAATTTGAGGAGAATCTACTTAAAGCGATGAATTCTATGTATAATTTAGCGCTTCGACTAACTCGTAATACAGCCGATGCCGCAGATCTTGTGCAGGATGCTTCGTTGCGTGGGTTTAGGTTTTATCATCAATATACTCAAGGTACCAACTTTAAGGGATGGATTCTTACAATTGTGCGAAATTTATTTATTAATAGCTATCGAAAAAAAGTAAAAGAACCAGCCAAGATTGATTATGACGAATTTGAAGGCGTGATTGGGAGTACAGCTTTAAGTGGGATGCAGGAAGAGGTATTTGGTGAGTCTGTACAAGTATCGATGGATAAATTACCAGAAGAATTAAGAACAGTATTAACATTGTTTTATGTAGAAGGATTTTCGTATCGTGAGATTGCGAATATCATGAAGTGCCCACAGGGGACTGTGATGTCACGTTTACATACAGCAAAAAAGGCGCTTAAGAAATCTTTAACCCTTATTTCAACTGCAGAAGGGCGAGGTGAATTATGAAAATAGAAGAATTTAGAGAATATTTAGATAAGTATATTCATGGTGAATTAGATCCAAGTTTATCTAACGCTATGGATCTTATGATTAAAGAAGATCCTTTATGTCGACTAGAATATGAAGAAGAGCTTAAATTTGAAGCACTGCTTAAGAAAAGCATGAAATGTGAAGAGGCGCCTTACGAATTACGTGAGTCAGTTATTAAGAAATTAGATCGATCGCCGTTTGCTTGGTTTACGCAAAAGTTTAAGAGTGTATCTTTACTAGGGCGTCTTGTAACTAGTGCACTTGTTGTTCTGCTTGTTGTTGTTAGTTTTACGCGTAACACAAATGCTTTTCCTATTTTTGCCGCATCTATTGCACGTCATGTGGAGTGTTTAAAGGGTAGTGTTCCGATTGAAGTTAAGACAAGTGATATTGCCGTAATTACGAAATGGTTTGAAGGTAAATTACCATTTTCTGTTAACCCACCTGATTTATCTGCCAAAGGGGTAGAACTTAAAGGGGCAAGATTATGTCATCTTAAGGATAAAAAAGTGGCTTTGATTTTTTATGAAGCTAATGAAAAACCAATATCTTTATGGATGATTGATTCACGGGACATGACTTTTCCAAAAAAACGTAATGTAAGTGTTCCTGGACGTGATATGTATGTTGATAGTGAGATGGGTTATTCTAGTTTATTGTGTCTTGAGAAGGCACGTGAAGGCGTAGGATGCGTGATTGTGTCAGATATGTCAGAAGAGGATTTAGTCGGATTAATGAGTTAATAGTAGTTTTAGACTAATTAATTTAAGTATGGTAATTTATTTGGATAAAGTGTAGCATTATGGGCCAAATATTGATTTTAAGTATTTAAAGGACAAAGGTTTTTTATGAAAAATTTATTAACTATTGTTTTAAGCGGCCTAGTGATTCTAGGTTTAGGTGTATCAACAGCTTCAGCACAATTTATGATGGAGAATCCAAATGTGGGAAAAGCAGCATTGGATTTCACATTACCAACAACTACAAATAAGGCTGTTAACTTTACAGAATATCGTGGTGATGATAAAGCTATTATATTTTTCTGGGCCACGTGGTGTCCGAACTGCCCAAAACACTTAAAAGCATTGTCTGAGAAAGAGCAAATGATGTTAGATAAAGGCATTAAAGTTGTGGCTATCGATTTAGGGGAAAGTATTAACGTAGTTGCTAAATATGCGAAGCGTAAAAAAGTAGATTTAGATATTTTTGTTGATGTTGATTCAAAGCTCGAAGAGCCTTATGGATTAATCGGGGTGCCAACATTTTTCTTTGTTGGAAATGACGGTGTTATTAAAGCAGTTAAACATAGTTTACCGGCGGATTTAGATAAAATATTTAATTAAAGTAAGTAAAACCAAAACGAGAGGAAGAACATGAAAAAAGTATTTATGACATTAATGGCAGTAACATTCATGATGGCATCAGCACAATATGTGCAAGCATCAGGATATGAGAAAAAAGGCAGTGACTCTGCTCATGAAATGAAAAAAGAAATTAAAGCAGAAGCTGGAAGTATGAAAGAAGATGCAGGAAGCATGATGGAAAAAGCAGCAATGGTTGAAGACGGGGTAGCATTTGACGGATTATGTCCTGTTTGTATTTTTAAAGGTAAATTTGCTAAAGGGGTAGCGGAATTTGCATCAGAGTATGAAGGTAAAACATATTACTTTGCAAACCAAGAAGTATTAGACATGTTTTTAGCAGAACCTACTAAATATTTAGAAAACATGGAAGAAAAAGTAGCAGAATTAAAAAAAGCACACATGGGCATGATGAAAGAAGGAAAAGGCAGCATGAAAGGCAGTATGAAGGACGAAATGAAAGATGAGATGAAAGGTTCAGATCATAAGCATGAAGAAAAGATGGAGCATAAAGGTAGTCATTAAGTAAGAAGAGTAATTTAATTATTAAGGGGTTAAGGACGAAAAGTCTTTAACCCCTTTTTTTCATTAAAATGTTGACAAGTCAATAATACGTGTATATACTCCTATTATATAAATAAGGAAGTGGATATGACAGTAGTTAATGAAATTAAAAAAGAGAGTTGTAAGAAGTTTGCGGATGAGAGCCCATGCATTTGTTTTAATGTGCGTAAGGCTTCTAAGGTTATTACGTCGGTTTATGAGAATATGTTTAAAGACCTAGGTATTACCGCACCTCAAGCAACTATTATCAATTCTGCACTTACTTTAGGGCCTTTAACGGTTAATGAGTTGGCTGAGGCTGTAGCGACGGATCGGACGACTTTGACACGTAACTTAAAGATCATGGAGCGAGAGGGGTTGATTCGTATAACAGCAGGTGCGGATAAAAGGGTTAAAGAGATTAATTGTGCGCCAAAGGGTATTGAGCTTGCGGATAAAATGAGGGGTTTATTTACAGAGTTTAAAGGTAAGGTTGATAAGCATATTGGTGAAGAACGTATGCAGGCATTATGTAAAGAATTGTGTGAGGTAGTGACAAAGATTCAAAATATTTGATTTTTTTTCGAATAAATATGTGTATGTACACGTTGTAAGGGTAAGAAAGGAAAGTTATGAAACGTATTTTTCACAGAAGACATGATGATTTGTTTATTGATTACAAGGCACTCAAAGAAATGCTTGTTGATTTAGGGATGGCGGAGCTCATTCAAAATTATCACTGGAATGCTTCAGACTCTGGGGAGTATCCAGTATTGATTCATATTAATTAGGGAGGTGTATTATGGTTGAAATTTTATCACTGGTTGTTTTATCGTCTTTTATTAAGTATCAAGCGTCACCACGTTATCAAAGAATAATTAATAATTAAAAGGAGGGTGTTATGAAACGAACATATGCTGATTTTGTAGGGGAATATTACGATCAAAGTGAAGATGTTTATGATCAATTAAATGCTTTAGGTGTGCGCAGTACGGACGCAAAACGTGTTTTAAATGCTAAACAGAAACGATTCAGCCGTAAGGTACAACGCGAGAAGTTTTTGAGTTAAGGGGC
>JBLINE010000150.1:0-3625 GCA_047638895.1 Lysobacterales bacterium | reverse complement strand
AACGTGATAAAGATGATCCTGATTCACTTATTTCAACGCTGACAATTGCTGAAATTGATAATCTTATTACTATGAACGTTATTCAAGGCGGTATGATTCCAAAAGTAACTGCTTGTCTCAAAGGACTAGAAGCTGGTGTTAAAAAGACCCATATTATCGATGCCCGTATCAATCACGCACTTTTACTTGAGTTCTTTACCTCAAAAGGGGTTGGGACGCAAATATTAAAAGGATAGAAATATTTCTAAATATACATTATGAAAAAAATAGACATTATAAATAATAGTAAAAAATACATCCTTAATACTTACGGCCGCATTGAAGGCATTTTTGTTAAAGGTAAAGGCATGACGCTTACGGATATTGATGGTAAGAAATACTTAGACTTCTTTCCAGGTTGGGGTGTAAGTAATGTTGGCCACTGTCATCCAAAAGTGATGAGTGCTGTGCGTGATCAGGTAAGCAAACTTATTCATGTGCCAAATAACTTTTATATTATCAATCAAGTAAAGTTAGCTAAAGAAATTATTCGTACTTCTTTTAAGGAAGGTAAAGTATTTTTCTGTAACAGTGGTGCCGAAGCAAATGAAGCGGCTTATAAATTTGCGCGTGCTTATGGCAATAAGACAGGACGTTATGAGATTATTACTATGAATCATTCTTTTCATGGACGTACGCTAGCGGCTATGACGGCTACTGGTCAACCTAAATACAAAGAAGGTTTTGGTCCATTACCAACTGGGTTTTCGTCTGTTGATTTTAATGATATTAAAGCACTTAAAGAAGCTCTGACCGATAAAACAATTGCCATTCTACTTGAACCTGTTCAAGGTGAAGGTGGGGTTCATGTAGCCACACAAGAATATATCAAAGAGCTACGCCAAATTTGTGATGATAAAGATATACTACTTATTTTTGATGAAGTACAAACAGGTATGGGGCGAACAGGTGAGATGTTTGCTTTTAAGAATTACAACATTCAACCCGACGTTATGATTCTGGCTAAAGCTTTAGGTGGTGGACTTCCTATTGGATCGATCGTAGTACAAGACCGCCTGTCAGATACATTTAAACCTGGCATGCATGCCTCAACATTTGGGGGCAGTCCACTTGTTTGTAAAGCAGCCCTTGGTGTTTTTAAGGCTATTCATAGTGATAAAATGCTGCCGAACGCTAAAAAAATGAGTAAATATTTGATCGAAAAATTAGAAAGTCTTAAAGCGAAATATGATTGCATTACAGAGATTCGTGGGCTAGGATTGATGATTGGTATTCAGCTTAATTGCGAGGGTGCTGCCATATTTAATGAATGCTTTAAAAATGGCTTAATTATCAATTGCACACAAGGTAATGTACTTCGTTTTATGCCTGCATTAAACGTCACAAAGAAACAAGCCGATAAAGCATTACATATACTTGAAAAATCAATTAAGGAAGTACTCTTATGAAACGTGATTTAACATCATTATTTGATTTATCGACAGAAGAAATCTTATCTATTCTTGATTTAGCAAAGAAACTAAAAGCTAAACCTCTATCACAAAATAACTTCTTAAAAGGAAAGAGTGTAGGTTTAATTTTTGAAAAACCATCAAACCGTACACGTGTTTCTTTCGAAGTAGGCGTATTTCACTTAGGTGGTAAATGTATTTATTTAAATCCATCAGAGATTAATTTAGGTATCCGTGAATCTGTCTCAGATGTGGCTAAAACGTTATCACGTTATTTAGATTTAATTGTGGCGCGTACGTTTACACAACAAACAATTTTAGATCTAAGTACACACGCAAGCATTCCTATTATTAATGGATTATCAGACTTATCACATCCATGCCAAGGATTAACAGATTTACTGACTATCCAAGAACATTGTGGTGGTTTAAAAGATGTAAAAATTGCCTATGTTGGTGATGGCAATAATGTGACACATTCTCTACTTATTGGCGGTGCTAAAGTGGGTGCACATATTAATATTGCAACACCAAAGGGATGTGAAATTGAAGATATTGTTCTTGAATCAGCAAGAAAGATTGCCGCGCGTACAAGTTCTCAAATTATGATCACAAATGATCCAAAAGAGGCAGTTAAAGATGCCGATGTTATCTATACAGATACTTGGATTAGCATGGGACAAGAAAATGAAATTGAAAGTAAGATTAAACAATTTGAGGGCTTTCAAGTAAACCAAGATATTTGTAAACTTGCTAAAGATAACTTTAAGTTTATGCATTGCCTACCAGCTCATCGTGGACAGGAAGTATCAGAAAATATTATTGATGGGGAGCATTCCATCATATTTGATCAAGCAGAAAATCGCTTACATACACAAAAAGCGATTATGATGTTTTTACTTACAAATTAGAAAGAGGAATATTATGAAAAAAGTAGTATTAGCTTACTCAGGCGGACTTGATACATCATGTATCATTCCATGGCTTAAAGAACGTAATTATGAAACGATCGCGGTTATTGGCGACGTAGGACAGGGCGATGACTTTGAGGCTATTAAGAAAAAAGCCATCAAATCAGGGGCAACGAAAGTATATTGCCTAAATGTTCAAAAAGAACTTATTGAAGATTATGCATTCCCAGCACTTAAAGCTTTTGCTTTATATGAAAATAAATACAACTTAGCCTGCGCCTTATCTCGTCCACTTATTGCACAAAAACAAGTTGAGATTGCACTCAAAGAAAATGCGAATGCTTTATGTCATGGGTGTACGGGTAAAGGAAATGACCAAGTGCGTTTTGAAACAACATTTCGCTTAATGGTTCCTAAAATGGAAATCATTGCACCTGTACGTACATGGGAATTTAAAACACGTGATCAAGAAATTGATTATGCTAAAAAGATGGGTGTTCCAGTATCTGTCACAAAGAAAAGTCCTTATTCGATTGATACAAATATTTACGGACGTGCCATTGAATGTGGTGTTTTGGAAAATCCTTGGAACGAACCACCTAAAGATATTTATGCTATGACAACAGATCCTGAGAAAGCACCAAATAAACCAGAGTATGTTGAAATTGATTTTGTAAAAGGAACACCAAAAAAAGTTAACGGTAAAACATTAAGTGCTGTTGCACTTATTAAAGAACTAAATAAAATTGCTGGTAAACATGGTGTCGGCCGTAATGACAATATTGAAAACCGTTTAGTTGGTATTAAATCTCGTGAAATTTATGAGAATCCAGCTGGAACAGTATTGCACATGGCGATTGAAGATTTATCATCACTCGTACTTGATCGTGGATCTATGCAATCACGTACACAAGCATCTCAACAGTACGCAGAATTAACATATAATGGTTTATGGTTTACACCTCTACGCGCGCAACTTGATGCTTATTTTGATAAAATGCATGAAAATACAACGGGGACTGTCCGTATTAAATTGTACAAAGGACATGCTGCTGTTGTTGGACGTAAATCAAAACATTCTCGTTACCAAGAAACACTCGCGACATATGGTGAGGGTGATACTTTTGATCACAATATGGCCGAAGGATTTAATCATCTTTGGGCAATACCATACATGAAATAAGGAAGAATAGATGTCTACACTTGTTGATATAGTTGTTACTTTATTTAAAGAATTTTTTTCTTGGCTAGTTATTGATTTTT
>JBLINE010000149.1:0-3638 GCA_047638895.1 Lysobacterales bacterium | reverse complement strand
AACCCCGCCCTGCTCACCTTTTAAATATGAATCATAATATTCTTCAACACCCGAATATCCAATTATACTTTGTTGTGAATAACCATACTCTTGAAAGCGTTCATATTTAGCCCTATTAATTTTACCCACATAGCCAAGAACATGCGCCGCCGACTTATCGTGCGGATAGTTGCGTTTAAAACTTTTATGAATAATTAAACTCGGAAATCGAAAGCGATTCTCTTCTAAAACAATTGCTTTTTTCTTATCAACATCTTCTACTAATGTTACAGGAGCAAAAGGTGCGAATTTTTTATTTAAATAACTTCTGTGAAGTTTTTTCGAATCAAGACTTAAGGCATCACTTAGAAAGTTAAATAATTCATCACGATCTTCAATATCTTGAGGTGTAACCATAACATCATAGGAAACACGGTTATCGGCAAGTAATAAACCATTACGGTCATAAATACGCCCACGATAACCTTCAAGTGGTACAACACGGATGCGATTGTTAGTACTTAACCGATAATAATACGGACCACGAATCATTTGCACATACACAAGCTCGAGTGTAATAACAATAAATCCAATAATAATTAATATACGAATAATCTTGAGACGCATTTTTTTAAAGACTCTATGGTAAAGTTTGCAATAATTAAAGTTGATACAACTTGTGGTATAAAAATATGCATTATGACATACGTTAATTGTGTTGGTATAAAAATCTTGTGCAGAAAATACTGCAGTACTGTATTAAAAATAACTACATAAAAAATCATTAACAGTCGAATATATACACTGCTTCGCATATGAAACACTTGCATAAGAAATGTAACAAAATAGGCACATAAAATAAAACTAAAGAAATTAATTCCAAAGACGCCCGTACTGAAACTATCTTTAACAACGCCCGCAAGTACTGCTGTGAAAATACTATAACGTATACCAAAAGCAAAGTTAGTAAAAATCACTAACAATAAAAGTAAATTTGGTTTAAACAAATGCCCCACCGTATTGAATAAAATAAATTCAATAAGATAAAAAAGGAATGTGAATATTGTGATTAAGATAAGTTTACGCATAGTTAAGCGCTAATCCATCAACGTTAGCGTGATAAGGTGTTGTTACACAATAGGTACGGCGACGCTTCAACGACGTGCCGCCTAATCCAACAACACCTCCCAAAAATAGCCATACAGTTTTTAAATTCAAGATTATGTCTGAATAATCAATACTACCCAGAAGTACCTACTCATATGTACAAATATACACTAAAATTATCACTATCTAAAAGTAAGTACTTCCGCTTAGGAGTCGTATTGCAAAGCAAACGATCTCCATAGAACGCCCAAAAGGCGTTCGCACACAATCAGAAAGCACGACGCCTCAACGTGCTTTAGCACTAAAGATTATCCTATCAAACATCCCACGCAAGTACTTCCGTTTGGGCTTGGTATTATTTTCTTCCGTTTTGACTCCGCTCGCTACGCATATCTACTAGGAATTAAGCTCACTGCGTAATCACTACAGAAAACAATCCCAACCCCTAACGCTACATCTAAAATAACCATCCTATTTATACTATTTAGAGACGCTCCTATTATCAATTACCCATTACCTACTGCCTTATTAATCCTTCAACACTACCAATACTTCTTCAAGTTGCGACATATCTGCCGCCGGTTCGATAATAGCTTCTGCTGTCATAGTGCGTGGATTATCAACAATATCGATAATAGTCCCGATCAACAAACTCTCTGGGAAAGAAGAACTTAATTTAGAAGTAATAACCTGATCCCCCGAACGAATACGTGCATCATTATCAATATAACTCATACGACATTTACCTTGAAGCGTTCCTGAAACAAGCCCACTCTCACGTGTTCTTTGAGCGAGTGCCGCCACACTAAATTGAGGGTCCGTGATAAGAATAACTTTAGAAGTTGTCTCAACAACCTCAAATACCTTACCTACCACACCTAGCGCATTAACTACAGGTTGCCCAACTTTAATACCTTGAGCCGCCCCTTTATCAATCGTTATAGAATAATTCCAGAAGGATGCTTCACGCCCAATAACATTAGCCGCTACTGATGAAAACACTAACTCACGTTTTAGTTTAAGTAACTCAACTAACCGCGCATTTTCCTTGGCAAGCTCATCAACACCAATAAGACGTCCTTTAAGATAGCCAACCTCTTTACGTAATGTTGTGTATACTTCAAATGTGCGATGATAATAAAGAACTTTTTTCACTTCACGGACAGGAAAGGAAAGTATTTTAACTGGAACTGCAATTACTTTGATAAACCCAAATTTAACGGCAGTAAAAAATCTTGTCTGGCTAGTAAATAATAAAAAAGGAACGAGCAGAAGGAGTATGTAGATTATGTTTTTTTGGTTGTTTCGTAGCACGCATTAAAAGTCTAGTTTAGTTGGAACAATAATACGACGACGCAAGCGCGACGGCATATTTAACATTTGCCCTGTTCCAAGTACAACCGCTGTTAGAGGATCGTCTGCAATATGAACAGGTAGCCCCGTTTCTTCTGCAATACGTTTATCTAATCCACGTAATAATGAACCACCACCCGCCATAACGATACCACGATCAATTAAGTCGGCTGATAGCTCTGGAGGTGTTTGTTCAAGTGTTGATTTTGATGCATCTACAATGGCTTGCACAGGATCGTGTAATGCTTCACGAATTTCAACTGATGTGATTGAAATCGTTTTAGGTAATCCAGAAATTAAATCACGCCCACGTACGTCCATATTCAACTCTTCTTCTAAAGGATAAGCTGATCCGATACGAATTTTGATTTCTTCTGAAGTACGTTCGCCAATCATTAAGTTATACGTTTTACGTAGATATTCAACAATCGCTGAATCCATCTCATCACCAGCAATACGAATTGATTTAGCATAAACAAGACCACCTAATGAAATAACCGCAAACTCTGTTGTACCACCACCAACATCAATAATCATATTTCCCGCAGCCTCTTCAACTGCTAATCCAACACCTACAGCTGCAGCTTTTGGCTCTTCAATTAATTCAACACTACGCGCTCCCGCACGTTCTGCTGAATCACGTACTGCACGTTTTTCAACAGCAGTAATTCCTGAAGGAATAGCAATAACCATGGCAGGGCTTAATAATGTTTTACGTTTATGCACTTTCTTAATGAAATACTTAAGCATAGCTTCTGTGATTTCAAAATCTGAAATAACACCATCTTTCATTGGACGAATAGCCACAATATTTCCTGGCGTACGACCTAACATTTTTTTCGCTTCTTCCCCTACAGCAATGACACGATTAGTATCTTTTTCAATAGCTACAACCGATGGCTCACATAAAACAACCCCTTCACCCTTCACAAAAACAAGAGTTGTGGCTGTACCTAAGTCAATACCGATATCATTTGAGAAAAGTCCAAGAATGTAGTTAAATGAAGTGCGAATGAATTTTAGAAATCTATGTAACATCAATATTCTCTTAAGGTTAGAACTAAATATTTTGATTTAACTAGAGTTGTATTTATCTCCAGTTCAAAGACTTGCACCATAATATATTAAAAGAAAATATATGTCAAGAAGTAAAGCCTGCCCCCTTAACATATGTAGAATGTAACTCTAAGTGCAACAAA
>JBLINE010000148.1:0-3644 GCA_047638895.1 Lysobacterales bacterium | reverse complement strand
GTTCAACAATCCATTTCTCTAACTTAAACTCAGGAATACCAAGTGTAAGTAACCCGCCAACGACTTCATTCTTTTCATAAACAGTTACAGAATAGCCTTCTTTATTTAATTGATCCGCACACGCAAGACCTGCAGGACCTGATCCAATAATAGCTACTTTTTTATTAATACGATGCTTAGGTGGTTGTGGTTTAATCCATCCTTCATCATACGCACGCTCAACAATCGCAACTTCCATATTTTTAATTGTTACAGGTAGTTCATTAATACCAAGTACGCAAGCACTCTCGCATGGTGCCGGACATACACGTCCTGTAAACTCTGGGAAATTATTTGTTTTATGTAAACGCTCAATGGCTTCTTCCCAATTACCTTTGGAAACTAAATCATTCCAGTCAGGAATAATATTACCAATTGGACATCCCTCTTGACAAAAAGGAACACCACAATCCATACAACGTGATCCTTGCTTACGCAAAGTATTTTCCTCTAATGGCTTAAGAAAGTCACTGTAATCTTTAACGCGCTCACTGACAGGTTTCTTAGAAAAATCTTTCCTGTCATGTTTCATAAAACCTTTAATATCACCCATCTTATTTCCTTTTTTATTTCAAATCAAATATGTAAAGTACAACTGTTGTATGCTTACTTAGTTTGGATTAATATCTTCAGTCTCTGGAATTTCAGACTCTGTAATACGATTAGCTTCTTCAACCACACGACGAAAATCAGTTGGATACACTTTTACAAATTGAGGTAAAACCTCATCAAAACGATCCAAGGCATCTTTCGCTACTGTACTGCCCGTGTAGTTTAAATGATTTGTAATTAATTCCTTAAGCTCTTTAACATCTTCTTGTTCTTCAACCGAAAATAATTCAACCATGCCCATATTACATTTATTTTTAAACTCACCTTTAGCATCCCAGATGTAAGCAATACCACCACTCATACCTGCGGCAAAGTTACGCCCAGTACTCCCAAGCACAACCACACGACCACTTGTCATGTACTCACACCCATGATCTCCAATACCTTCAATAACTGTTCGTGCACCACTATTTCGCACAGCAAAACGCTCACCACCTAAACCACGAAAATAAGCTTCTCCTTGCGTTGCACCATAAAGACAAACATTACCAATAAGAATATTTTCTTCTGGTACAAATGATGATTCTTTTGGTGGATACACAATAACTTTTCCACCAGATAAACCTTTACCTACATAATCATTAGCATCACCATCTAATGTAAATTTAACACCGTGTGATAAAAATGCTCCAAAACTTTGTCCTGCAGAACCTTTAAAAGAAATATTAATTGTACCTTCAGGAAGGCCAGCTTGACCATAACGTCGTGCGATTTCTGCACTTAACATCGTTCCTACTGTACGATTAACGTTCACAATTTTAACATCAAAATTCGTTGGTGTTTTATTTTCAATAGCACTCTGACATCTTTTAATAAGTTCATTATCTAATGCTTTATCTAAGCCATGATCTTGCTTTTCAACATGACGGATAGCCACGCCTTTTGGGACATCAGGTTTATGTAAAATAGTTGTTAAATCAAGCCCACGTGCCTTCCAATGACCAACAACATCATTAGTTTCTAAATAATCCACACGTCCGACAAGATCATCAAATTTACGAATACCAAGCTCTGCCATAATCTCACGTGCTTCTTCTGCAATGTAAGTGAAGAAATTCACAACATGTTGTGGATCACCTGTAAATTTTTTACGTAAAGATTTATCTTGAGTAGCAATACCAACTGAACATGTATTTAAATGGCACTTACGTAATAAAACACATCCCATAGTTACAAGTGCCGCTGTTGCAAAACCAAATTCATCAGCACCAAGCATTCCAGCAATAATAACATCACGTCCTGTTTTAAGCTGTCCATCAGTCTGTACGCGAATACGTCCGCGTAAATCATTCATAACTAAAACTTGTTGTGTCTCGGCAATACCTAATTCCATTGGAAGACCACAGTTCTTAATTGATGTCTGAGGAGAAGCACCTGTACCGCCTTCATAACCACTAATTAAAACATGATCACTTTTACCTTTGGCAACACCTGCAGCAATTGTTCCTACACCAATTTCAGACACTAGCTTCACACTAACATCAGCTTTGTTATTAGCATTCTTTAAATCGTGAATAAGTTGAGATAAATCTTCGATAGAATAAATATCATGATGTGGTGGTGGTGAAATAAGTCCAACACCCTTTGTTGTGCCACGTGTATCGGCAATCTCTTGACTTACCTTATGACCAGGAAGTTGTCCACCTTCACCAGGCTTAGCCCCTTGAGCCATCTTAATTTGCAATTGATCAGCATTCACTAAATATTCAATCGTTACACCAAAACGTCCCTGCGCTACTTGCTTAATGCGACTTCTTTTAGAATCCCCATTAGGTAATGTTTTAAATCGCTCTGGCTTCTCACCACCCTCGCCGGTATTTGAAAACCCACCCAAACGATTCATCGCAATCGCTAGTGTTTCATGCGCTTCTGCAGAAATAGAACCAAAACTCATACCACCTGTAGCAAAGCGTTTAACAATGTTACTTGCTGGTTCAACCTCATCAATCGAAATAGATTTCTTTTTACTTTCTTTAAATTTTAATAATCCACGAATATTTGCCAAATTAGTAGATTGTTTATTTACTAAGTTTGAATATTGTTTAAATGTTTTAAAAGATGCTGAACGACAAGCATGTTGCAATAATCCAATAGTTTGTGGATTCAATTGATGATGCTCACCGTCTTTACGCCAAGCATAACGTCCGCCTGCATTAAGCATATCATCATATGTATTTTCATCAGGGTAACCTTCTTTATGTCGACGTATCATCTCTTCGGCAATTTGCTCAACCCCAATACCACCAATCCGTGACGCTGTTGCTGTGAAATATTTCTCAACAAAAACAGGGCCTAAACCAATCGCTTCGAAAATTTGAGCGCCGCAATAAGATTGAATAGTTGAAATACCCATTTTAGAAATAACTTTAAATAAACCCTTACGTGTTGCTTTAATGTAACGCACTTGTGCTTCATCTGCTGTAATATCGTAATAATTTCCTTTACGTACTTCATTTTCAATTGTTTCAAAAGCAAGATATGGATTAATAGCGTTTACCCCATACCCAATAAGTGTTGCAAAATGATGCATCTCACGTGCTTCACCAGACTCAACAACAATACTTACCAATGAACGCGTTCCTTGGCGTACTAAATGTTGATGCAAACCAGATGATGCCAGTAATGTTGGCAATGGCACATTCTCACGACTAATATTACGATCTGATAAAACAATAATTGATACGCCTTCTTTAATAGAAGCATCAACATCGATACATAATTGATCAAATGCTTTTTCAAGCCCTTTATTGCCTTGCTTAGCAGGAAAAACAATATCAAACTTTGCTGCTTTTAAATCACCTTCACAAACGTGTACAATCTTTTCTAATTCTTCATTAGTAACGATTGGTCGCACGAGACGCAAACGATGCGCATGCCCTGCTGTTTCTTCTAATAAATTCTTTTCAGCACCAAGCATCACATCTTCAGCCATTACAATTTCTTCACGAATAGGATCAACAGGTGGGTTAGTTACTTGTGCAAATAACTGTTTA
>JBLINE010000147.1:0-3655 GCA_047638895.1 Lysobacterales bacterium | reverse complement strand
TTTAGTCTATTGGGCGGTTAAAGAAAAAGAGTTAGAAGGGAAGCTACTTCTGTCAGCTTAAGGAGTAGGTGTATAAATTGCGGCTTAGAATTTACAATGACACAGGTTTTATTTAAGCCTTAAAACTCTTAAGGAATTTTGTAACGTCTGTACTTGGCATAGGTTTGGCGAAGAGATAGCCTTGACCTTTATCACATTTATTTTCAGTTAGAAAATCTAGCTGATCATCTGTTTCAACACCTTCAGCAATTATAGTTAGATTAAGCTTATGACCTAACGCAATAATAGCTGATGTTAGAGTGATGCTGTTTTCATTTAAGGGAATGTCTTTAACAAACGAGCGGTCTACCTTAAGGTAATCGATGGGGAAGTTCATTAAAGAACTAAGTGAAGAATAGCCAACACCAAAGTCATCAACAGCAATACACATACCTAAATCTTTCAATTCCTTAAGCACGCGAATACTATAATTAATATCGCGCATAGCGACACTTTCTGTGATTTCAATTTCAATCATGCTTGCTTCGATATTATATTTATCTGTGATGTGTTTAATGATCTTTGGCAGGTTCTGATGGGCAAATTGTACAGCGGAGATGTTTATGGCAATGCGTATGTTGGCGAGGCCTTGCTTTTGCCATTCTTTACATTGGTGCGATGCTGTGTGTAAAACCCATTCTCCAATAGCCATAATTAAACCTGTTTCTTCTGCTAAAGAAATAAATTCTATAGGAGGAATGTAGCCCTGTTTGGGATGTTTCCATCTTAATAAAGCCTCAACACTTGTTGGCTTTTTTTCTTTTAAAGAAAATACTGGTTGGTAATGCAGTTCGAGTTCATTGTTGTCAATAGCACGGCGTAGATCCGATTCGAGAGTAAGGGTGGCAACTGCTTTTAAGTGCATTTTTGTATTAAAAATCTCATACCGTGCGCGCCCGTTATTTTTGGCATGATACATTGCAATATCGGCGTCACGTAGGTAATCTTCAGGCTTTTGTGTTTCTTTGGTGATATTGTTAAGTGTTATGCCAATGCTCGACGACATAAAAACTTCATTACCGTTAAGGTTAAAAGGAGTTGCAATAGTTTTTTGAATACGG
Source organism: Lysobacterales bacterium (assembly GCA_047638895.1). Classification (GTDB taxonomy): domain Bacteria; phylum Omnitrophota; class Gorgyraeia; order Zapsychrales; family Zapsychraceae; genus JANQNA01. Next base: position 2,555 of record JBLINE010000147.1, on the reverse strand, counting down.
TCGGCAGCTATTATGGCACCTTCTTTGTTGTTTATATCATCAAGAAGAATGGTAAACTCATCACCTCCCAGACGGGCAACGGTATCTACTGAGCGTAAGGTATTGCTTAAGCGTTTACTAATTTCAATTAAAAGTTGATCGCCCACTAAATGTCCTAAACTATCATTAACAATTTTAAATCGATCAAAATCGATGAATAGAATAGAAAATCGATAATCTTTATTTCTGTTAGCTCGTTGTATTAATTTAACCAAGCGATCCATAAATAAGCTGCGATTAGGTAATCCAGTTAGCTTGTCGTGCAAAGCATCGTGACGCAGCTGTTCTTCAGCGATCTTACGGTCTGTGATATTACGGATAATAACAACAATGTCGTCTTTAGGAAGTCTTTGAAAACGTAATTCGAAATGATATTTATTTTGGTTGAGTGTTATTGTGTGTTCGAGTGTAACAAGTTTCTCTGTTTTCTTTATTTTATCTACAACTTGAGGAAATATTTTATTGATGTTTTTAATTGGAAAATCGTAAACAAGGCGACCAACTGGATTACCAATAATAAACGGAAGGTCGTAGGTATTAGAAAATTTAAAATCAAGAATTTCACCTTCTTGATTAATACGTACAAAAACGTCGGGAAAGGCTTTAAAAATAGCACTTATTTCAGCATTACGATCCATTAGTTCTTGTGAACTGATATCCATGGAGCGTTCGATTAATAAACGTTCTTGGTCTGCTGAATGATAAGTATCATTAACGGCTTGAAGAAAAGCAACGATTTTTCCTGACGCGCTAGGCTGATTTTTGAGATGCTTATTAATTTGTCGCGTAAGAAGATTATGTTGCTTCTCAGACATGGTTATCTTTCTGTTAACGTGGTAATGGTCATTGTTTGATTATGCAGCTCACATTTAGCATTTGACGTAAACGGAGATATTTCACCATAAGAATAGAAGCCTGTTAAAACGGCTGACTTATTGAATATATCACTAACGGCTTCAACTTCTTCTTCAATACGTTGTTTAAGAATCATCTTTCTTCCAACGCAGCTAATAAGTATGGCTAAGTCGACAGTAGAAGTTTTTTCGTGAATGGTTTTCGCGGCATTATGCGCACCATCAATTAGGCGTTCAAAGTTAGCTTTCATAAGGCGTGCTTGAGAATTCTCAGGAATGTCTCCTGCAAAAACCAGACTGCTGTCTTCTTCGTTAACGGCCAGTAATGTACGTACAACCCATTCGTCAGTATCTGAGGTGCGAATGGTGAGAGGGAATAAAAGTCCTGATGCCGGAAGATCTTTGGCATGTTCTCCTAAGTACGATTTGTATAATTCAAGGGCAGACTTGCCATCTAGTTCGTAAAGAATATTGTTTGTTGATTTGGTCACGACACGTTGAGGACCAAAAGGATCCCAACCACCTAAAGAACTGTAACCAACTTCAAGGTGTGAACCATAAAGTCCAATAATGCCGACGGTGTTTTTTTGGCCTTGTTTATTACAAACAACATATGTTTCTTCAAATTTATCAGCATCTCCTGAAAGACCTCCGGTGACCGTGACATTATCAGGAAGTTGTTTTGTAATGCCTTTAACGAGTTCGCTACCATTAACATTTACTCCATCTGAGAGAACAAAGGCGTGGACTAAATCTTTTGTTGGGAGTGTTTTTACTAGCGCTTGACCGACAGAAAAACTGTTTTTCATATTATCAATTATTGAGGATGAGGCTTGTATAGTTGTATGTTCAAATTCTATGGCTGTGAGAACTAGGGTGTCATCTGTGACTTCTGTACCGCAAATTTCGCCTGCAGTAGAGCAGCCTAGGATGTGTGCCGCAGGATATAATTTTTTTATTTCCTGGAATGTGTCTTCATTTTTGATTAAATCGGAACTTCCAAATAACAACACGAGTTGGGCTGTATCAGTAATATTGTTTTCTATTACAGATTGCCATCCCGAGTTTGTTTGCCAGCGTTTTTGATCAATCTTCATAAATATCTCCCATTAGAAAGTTTTTGTCCTATTCTATCATGAAATTTGGTGTTTAAAAGCACTTTTGGTGATTTTATTCTTTTAAAAGGAGGTGTAGATCTCAGAGCTACTTATTGGTATTGCGGTGATTGTGTGTTGAGTCTTAATCATGCTAAGTGTGTGCAATTAAATATCTCACCTGAACAAATTGAGCTTATGCGGCAAAATATTACGGGGTTTGTGCCAGTAATTAATCTACCATTATTGCTAGGTTTAAAGAAAGTTCAGGGTGTGTATGATCCATTAGCTCATGAGAATAAGCATAGAGATTCTTTATCTGTTGTAAAAGAATAAGACCTTAAACATGAGTTAATCGCTGTTTAAATTCCCAAATAAGTCCGACGTCGGACTTTTTTAAGATATCATAAACTAATATTATTAAATGACTTACAAAAAATAGCGATTAGCATATTTTACGAAATAAGTGAGTTATTGTTAAGTTCAATGTAAAAGGGGAGACTTACGGTAAGTATCTCCTTTTTTACATTTGATGACAGCATTTGGGGATCGTATTTAGGGCGGGTGG
>JBLINE010000146.1:0-3659 GCA_047638895.1 Lysobacterales bacterium | reverse complement strand
ATTAATATTAATATTTTTATTAAGTGTTCTTGGATTAGTTAGTACGGCTTGTGCTAATGATAAGGTCTGTTTAAAAGATAAGTGTTTTAATGTAAAAGTGGCGATTACGGCAGAAGAGCACAAGATAGGTTTGCAACAAGTTAAGGTTTTGCCAGAAGATCAGGGTATGTTGTTTGTTTTTGAAAGGGAAGATCACCATCGATTTTGGATGAAAGATACGTTTATTCCATTAGATATTATTTGGCTTAATTCTGATAAGAAGATTGTGCATATTTCCCATAAAGTTGAACCTTGCAAGAAAGACCCTTGTGTAATTTATGTATCACCAAAAATGGCTCAGTATGTATTGGAGTTAAATGCTGGTAGTGCAGAATCATTTAAATTTGGCGAAGGTGATTTAACAACATTTCGTTTGCAGATTAATAACAAAGATATGGATAAGTAACTTTATTTGCATTAGATTAATAACAGTTGTATATTTGAAGTGTTAATAATGACTAAGAGAGGAAATATTCTATGTCTGAAGAAATGAAACAAATAAATATTTTATTGGCTGAAGATAGCCCAACAGATGTTAAAATCATGGAATGGACGATTGAAAAAGAAGTTCCAAACCATAAGTTATTTGTAGTTCAAGATGGACAGGATGCGTTAGATCTTATTTATCATAAAGGCGCATATGAGGGTAAAGAACAAGAATTTCCAGTGCCAGATTTTATCTTACTTGATATCAATATGCCAAAAGTAAGTGGGCTTGAAGTTCTAAAGAAGATTAAAGAAGATCCTGCTCTTGAGGCTATTCATGTAGTTATTATCACACATTCACAAGATGAAAAAGATTTTAATGCGAGTTATGAACAGGGAGCTGTAAGCTTTATTAACAAGTCTGAAACAAATGATGAACTTACCAGTGTACTTCAGCTTTTCAAATCCTATTGGGTTGACCGCCATAGTTAATGAATGGTATTTGAGTAATTTGTAACAGGAAATAAGTATTTTAAGAGGGCAGTTCATTAATGTGAGGTGTTTTTTTTATCATTAACAAGCCCATATTTTTACGATAAATGTAATTAGTATAAAAACGAACACGTGTTCGGTTTTCAATTATTTTCATTAGCACAAGGTTTTGGCATTAAAAAAGGCGTCTCAGAAATGAGACGCCTTTTTTATCTAAATCATATGTGATTATTTCTTTTTTGGTTTGTAGATATGTGTGGCCATACCAAAGAAACTTTCAGCTGATTCCATGATTGTTTCAGAAATAGTTGGATGAGGATGAATTGTCATCTTCATGTCTGTCGCTGTGGCACCCATTTCAATGGCTAAAACACCTTCAGCAATTAACTCACCAGCACCAACACCAGCGATTGCCATACCTAAAAGAGTTTCTGTTTTAGGATCAAAGATTAGCTTAGTTAGCCCATCAGTACGGGTTATTGCAATAGCACGACCTGAAGCACCCCATGGAAATTTTTGTACAGAGACTTCAATATTCTTTTCTTTAGCTTCTATTTCAGTTAAGCCACACCACGCTACTTCTGGATCAGTGTAAACAACGCTTGGTATGCATTTTGGCTCAAACGCGACTTTATGACCTGCAATAGCACCAGCGGCTGTCACGCCTTCGTGTGACGCTTTATGAGCGAGCATTGGTTGTCCAATAAGATCACCAATGGCATAAATAGAAGGATCACTAGTTAGTAATTGATCATTGGCATTAACAAATCCACGATCGGTTAGTGTTACTTTTGTATTTTCTAAACCAATATTTTCTGAATTAGGACGACGTCCGATAGCAACAAATACTTTTTCATATGTGCGATTAAAAACTTTTCCTGTTTTATCTTCAAAGCTAACTTTAATGCCAGATTTTTCTTCCACCATAGTCGTTACTTTTGTTTCAAGCATGATCTCTTCAAATGATTTTTTAAGTGTAGCTTCAAGCACGCGTATAATATCACGATCAGCCCCGTTAATAAGGTGAGGGAGCATTTCAACAACATCAATATTAGTACCTAGGTCAGCATAAACACTACCAAGTTCAAGACCGATAACTCCACCACCAACAATAAGCATATTTTTTGGAATACTTTTAAGTTCAAGCGCTTCTGTTGAATCAATGATACGTTCTGATTTTGGCCATGCGTTGATTGCAACAGGTCGAGAACCTGTAGCTAAAATACATTTCTCAAATGTTAAAGTTTCTGTAGTGCCATCTTTTTTCGCAATTGAAAGTGTATTTGAATCAACAAATGTACCGCGGCCTTGAACGTACTTAATATCACGTTTCTTAGTTAATTGTGCTGTTCCTGCTGTAAGTTTTGTAACGACAGAATTTTTCCATGTGCGAAGTTTATCTAAATCAACTTTAGGTTTTTCAAATGTAATACCAATTTCTTCGGCATGACGTGCTTCAGTCAGTACTTTTGTGGCATGTAATAAAGCTTTAGAAGGAAGGCATCCACGGTATAAACATACGCCGCCAGGAGCTGCTTCTAAATCAACAAGGGCAGTTTTAAGCCCAAGATCGGCCGCATGAAAAGCAGCTGTATAGCCACCAGGTCCAGCGCCAAGTACAACGACTTGAACATCTTTATCACTTTGCTCAGCTAAAGGTGTAGCTTCTGTTTGTGGTTGAGCCACAGGAGCTGCTTGTGTTTCAGATCTTGTTTTTGTTTTCGATTCTGCTTTTGGTTCTGTTTTTGGTTCTACAGGAGTAGGTGCTTCTTTTGTTTCTGCCACAGAGCCAGCTTCTATACGCATGATTACTGAACCAATAGCAATGTCATCGCCATCGTTAACTAAGATTTCACGAATTATACCATCATTAGGACAAGGAACAGGAAGAGAGGCTTTGTCTGTTTCAAGTTCAAGTAAGTCTTGGTCGCGTTTAACAGTATCGCCAACTTTAACAGCGATACCAATAATTGTTCCTGATGTAATGCCTTCGCCAACTTCTGGTAGTGTGATATCTAACATATAAAATCCTTTTGTTTTTTAAAAGTATAACGTAGGGTCGATTTTTGAATCAACCGTTTGTACGAAATAATTAAGTAACGAAATAGGGCAGTTCGTAAACCGCCCTACAAGTTTATGCTAATTCCATCATAAACGGTTGCTCGATCGCTGTACAAATCCAACGTAAGAAGCGTGCCGCAGATGCGCCATCAATGACACGGTGATCATAAGACAGAGAAAGAGGAAGTTTATTACGTGGTTCAAATTCACGTCCGTTCCATACTGGTTCAAATCCACCACGTGATACTCCTAAAATACAAACTTCAGGCCAATTAACAATTGGTGTAAAAGCATGTCCGCCAATACCACCTAAATTTGTTAAAGTCATGCTACCACCTTGTAAATCATTTGGCAGAGTCTTTTTATCACGTGCTTTTTGAGCCATAGTGTTTAGCTCGTCTGTAAGTTCGAGTACGCTTAATTTATCGACATCACGTACTACAGGAACAAGAAGACCACGATCTGTATCAACGGCTACACCGATGTTTAGATAGTCTTTATAAATAATTTCATTGTTATCAACATCAATACTGGCATTAAACTCTGGGAACTTCTTAAGTGCTGCTGCCATAACTTTCATTAAGAAAGGTGTAACTGTTAACTTACGCTCTTCAGTTGAGTTTTGTTTACGTAATTTATCT
>JBLINE010000145.1:0-3684 GCA_047638895.1 Lysobacterales bacterium | reverse complement strand
ATGTGTTTTTACTGCTTCTTTATTTAAAACAATTGTCTGTCCTGGTTTATCCAAAATTCTTAAAGAAACTGTAACACGCCCTCTTTGAATTTGCTTCTGAATAAATAGACGGACCTTGTTTTCAATAGAGTTGTAACCTGATGGTAGGTAATAGTTTATGTCAACATGTCTATTATTTACACTCTTTATTTCAATAACTGCTTTAACACCATTAGCTGAAAGTTGTGCGCTTCCAAACCCCGTCATTCCTTTTATCATGCCCAGACTTTCCTTTCGACAGATGCAATCTTACTTTCATATATATCAGCAGATAATTCTTCAGGTGTAAACCATAGTGAAATCTCACGTTGCGCTTCTTCATCATCAGATGACACATGAACAACGTTTTCAAAAAGCCCATTAGTCTTAATACGACCAAAGGCTCCCCTTAAAGACAGCGGATCTGCTTCTTCAGGATTTGTTACGCCTGCTATTGTACGACATTTCTTAATCGCATCCTCACCATTATATACAATCGCTACTAAGTGACTATGCGCATGTAGTTTCCCTGTAAGATAATCAATTAATTCATCGAAGAAATCCATATCTTTTAATTGCTGATAATGTTCTTCGGCCATTTCTTTTGAAGCTTTAACTGATTTCATACCAATGACTTCCAAACGTGCTGCTGAAAATTTATTAAGAATATTACCTACTAAGCCCTTAGACATGCCGTCTGGCTTGATAATTACTAATACTGATTGTTTCATTTTCTTATAATCCCTATAATTCTGTCTAAATCATCGAGTGAATAGTATTCAATGGTGATTTTTCCACGTTTTTTCTTAAATTCAACTCCTACCTTTGTTCCTAAAATTTGCTGCAACTGATCTTCAAGTGCTTTTATTTCATGTCCATTTTCTTTAACAGCTTTTTTCTTTTTTGGCACATAACGTACTTCCGACTTAATAAGGCTCTCTAGTTCACGTACACTCAAGCTTTTCTCTAAAATAACACGATAAAAATGCTCACGAAGATCAGGAGAATCAATTGATAAAAGTGTCCGTGCATGTCCTGATGAAATTTTTCTTGCTGAAATTCCTTCTTGAATGCTTGGTGACAAACGTAATAATCTTATCATATTTGTTACCGTTGATCTATTCTTACCCACAGATGTTGCTATTTGCTCCTGAGTGTAGCCAAAATCATCTAATAACCGTTGATAGGCCTCAGCTTCTTCTATAGCGTCTAAATCTTCACGTTGAATATTTTCAATTAATGCTATAACTAACGTTTCTTTGTCTGAAAGCTCACGAATAACAACAGGAACTTCCTTCAGCCCCAAGTCTCTAGCCGCTCTTAAACGTCGCTCTCCAGCTACAACTTCATATTTATCACCTTTTTTACGCACTAAAATAGGCTGTAAGATACCTTGATCTCTAATTGAATTTTTTAGTTCTTCCAGCTTAGCGACATCATAATTCACGCGTGGCTGCAAAGTATTGTTATCAATTAACTTAACATCAAGCTGTGAGACCGTAACAATACCATCCGAGGAAGATTTAGGTGAGTTTGAGATGTCGGTCACTGATTTTTTAGATGGAATAAGTGCAGATAATCCCTTTCCAAGAACTTTATTATCCATAAACTAACCTTTCATGTTCAATTATTGAACGTTAGTGGATTCAGGTTGATTTTTTATATCTTTCTTTATATCAATTTCAACAGCTTCAACAGCTTCAACAGGCTCAACGGGATCAACAGCTTCCACAAATTTTACTTCATCCATTATAATGTCTTCTGTAGAATCCACATCATCCGCTGCCACTATGCTCTCTCTAACGGGCTCACCTTTCTGCTCTATCTTATCATTTATAATCTCATTTAATATATCATCTTTATGATCTTTATTATCTAACTCTTTTAATGCCAATTCTTTACAGTATTCTCTTCCATTAATAACCTCTTGTGCTAACGCTCTATATTTCTTTGCACCAATGGAATTTGTATCATATTCGGTAATTGGCTTACCATGGCTTGGTGCTTCACTCAATCTAATATTTCTTGGAATAACTGTATTGTAAGCTTCGTCTTCGAAATATTGTTTAATTTCATTAATAACTTCAGAAGTTAAGTTTGTTCTAAAGTCCGCCATTGTCATCAAAACACCTTCTATATATAAATCTGGATTCAGACTCTCTTTGACAAGGTTTAAAGTATTTACCAGTTGAGAAACACCTTCAAGTGCATAAAATTCACATTGTATTGGAACGATGATAGAATCACTCGCAACCAAAGCATTTAAGGTGATCAAGCCTAATGATGGTGGTGAATCTATAATAATATAGTCGTAGTCATCTTGAACAGGTTCTAAAGCTTTTTTTAGACGGGACTCTCTTGATATTACACCAACAAGCTCAATTTCGGCACCTGTGAGGTTAATATTACATGGAACAATGCTTAGGTTATCAAAATCAGTTTGGACAATTATTTCTTTAGCTTGGACATTAGATACCAGAAGATCATACACGGACTTATCTAATTCACTCTTATTAATACCAACGCCACTAGTAGCATTTCCTTGAGGATCAACATCAACAATCAAAACCCTCTTGCCTGCCTCAGCTAACGCCGCAGAAAGATTAACGGTGGTTGTAGTCTTACCTGTGCCACCCTTTTGATTACCTATTATAATAGTTTTGGCCATAATTTATAAAACCTATGTTTCACGTGGAACAATCACTATAGGATGTTTCACGTGAAACATCCTTTCTACAAATCATTGTGTCAATAAATACTTAAAAAATCAAGTTATTTCACAAATTACTTTAAAAAAACTCTAATCTTGGCGGGTTTTTCACCCTCCATGCCGAAGAGTCCCTTCTTTTCTTCACACATAATCTCTACATCGATCTCATCTCTAGCCGCACTTAACTCTTCCATAGCCCTTTGAATAGCCTCTTCTACTGTAGCACCTTCTATGTCAATTGATTGTCCTTTATCTTTACTCATAAATTACCCAACCTTAACATCTCTCGACATTCTCCATTGTGTTATAGTAGAAAAAAGATAAAACATAGTGAAATACAAAGTTAGCCCACTTGAAAACTTATAGAAAATAAATCCTAAAAACAATGGCATCATATACATCATCATTTGTTGTTGCTGCTTTTGCATAGGATCAGTTGTAATCATATTTTTAGAAGAAAATTTTTGTTGAAAAAACATAATTACAACCATAAATAAAGGAAGTATATTCAATTCATTGCCTAATACAGGCATTGTGAATGGGAAAATCATTAAACGATCAGGCTCTGTCAAATCTTGAATCCATAAAAACTTAGCCCCTTTAAATGATACTGATCTCCATAGTACCTGGTATAGGCCAAGAAAAATAGGCATTTGAAACAATACTGGTAAACATCCACCAATAGGGTTAATCTTCTCTCTCTTATATATGTCCATCATTTCAGCGTTAAGCTTTTGCTTGTCATTCTTATGCTTCTCTTTGATGGCATTAATTTTTGGCGCAACTGATTGCATCTTCTTCATTGATAACATACTCTTCTTTGTCAATGGATACATTGAAAAGTATATTAAAACACTCATAATAAGTATACACACACCCCAATTAGGAACGACTTTGTATATAAGGTGTATGATTTGATTAATTATTTTACCCATAAAATCAAACAAACCAAATCT
>JBLINE010000144.1:0-3696 GCA_047638895.1 Lysobacterales bacterium | reverse complement strand
GCTTCATCTGGAACAATCCATACTTTATTTAATACATCTGTAATAGCCTCTTTATCTCCACCATTGGCTTCAATATTTTGACGTAAAGTTTCCCAAAATTCGGCCCCTGTATCATTTTCTGGAAATGTTAGTGAAGATGTTATTTGTTTAAGTAAGTAATCTTGGGCGAGTAAATCCATACCCATTTGAGTTTGAGCAAAGTCATCATTAATAATGCGATCTTTCTCATACGGAGAAAGATTCACCCACAGATTATCTTCAGATACTGTAAGAGCTGAGAGGAAATATTTAATTAGCTTAGTGTATTCACTTTGTTGCGTAGATTCAGATAAAGGATCTTGACCTTGATCCATCAGAAAATTCATCTCAAAAGGATTTTGAGGATCAATTTCTATCCCCAACATGAGCGGTGGACTGTAGGCACCACTTAAACCCATCATACTACCAGGTATTGGCATAGGTGGTAGCATTTGTGCATGCGCTTTTGAAGGTAAAATCACAGAAGTTGTAACCATCAAAAAAGACAATGATACGCAAATTAACTGCTGTGTTATTTTAATAATAATTTTCATAAATATCTAAAAGCCTCCCTAAAGTAATACCTATTAAGGATGCCACATGATCATGAAATATCAATGGAACAAGAGAAATGGGAGTATATCTAATTAGAGTAAAATAAAAGACTTACAAGAACTTAGTTATTAATTTTAAGATTTTAAAGAATAGATTATTTGACAGAGTAAAATATGTGATTTAAGATAGATGTATCTCCCTAGGGAGATACATCTATTAGGAGAATGCCAAATGAAAAAATTACAACAATCAACTTACACGCAACTACTCACAGATATTCAAAGCATTATTGAAACAGGGCGCGCGCAAGCGAAAGCAGCCATGGCACGCGAGTTAACCCTCGTTTATTGGCAACTGGGCAGACGCATATTAAATGAAAAACTCACCTCAAATGCAGGATATGGCGAAGCTATTTTAAATAATCTTGCCCGTGATCTAAAAATAGGAGCCTCCACTTTACGTGAAAGTATCACTTTTGCGCGCACCTATCCCACAATGCCAAGAAACACAAATCTTTACTGGGCTCATTACCGTAAGTTATCAACCATCCATGATCCTCAAAAACGTATCTGGTATGAAGAAAAAATAGTTGAAGAAAAATGGTCCCGTGATCAACTACGTAAAGCTGTTGATGATAAAAACTTTGAAACCTCAACATCACAAAAAAATACATCACCTCAAATCCCCGTAAAACTTATTCGCCCTACAAACCCCACTTATCTTTACAAAGCAGAAATTAAGAGAGTTATTGATGGTGATACTTTACTTTTAAATATTGACTTAGGCTTTCAAGTATGGAAAGAACAACGCGTAAGACTTGCTTCTGTTGATACGCCTGAAATAAAAACACCAGAAGGCATACGCGCATTTAATTACGTACTTAATACACTTGCTAGTGTTGATTTTGTCATGGTTAAAACTAATAAAATAGATATTTACGGACGCTACATAGGAGATATTTTTTATTCTTTTAATGAAAAAGATAAAGTGCACGTTTTCTTAGAAGGTACGTATTTAAATGAAGAACTTTTAAAGAAAGGTTTAGCTAGTAAGATCTAATAAAATATTTTTAATTTCCTTCTTACAGCCTTCTTTATCACAATCGACATAATCAAGGCCTAAGCGACGATAGAAGATATCATCAACCGTTTGTGCCATTTCAATTTCTGAACCGTAGACAACTTGTGCACGAATAATATCGGTATGACTACTTAAACGCATTTTTAAATCTGCATTATTCTTTATTAATTTAAGCACGTCTAAATAACGCACACCATACGTAGCAATTAAATTTTCCACAATATCTTCAGCAACCTTAAACCGATGTGCCACATCAGATATCGATATCTCGATATTACCACCACCGTAGACAGTAAAGTTTTCCTTATTAATATTAACTTTGTTGCCATAAATTTTTTCCAAACACTCCTCGGCAATTTTACGATACGTTGTGTACTTACCGCCCAACACATAATGAATTCCTGAAAAAGATTTTTCAATCACATGTTCCCGTGACACTTTAGAAGCTGCCCCTTCTTCATGTACAAGTGGACGTAATCCTGCAAACGTAGTAATAATATTCTCGCGTTTAAATAAACGATCTGGGAAATAACGATTCACTTCACGGATTAAATACGCGATATCTTTTTCATCAGCCACCACCTTCTCTAAATCACCGTCATAATCTGTATCTGTGGTTCCAATCAAAGTATTACCTTGCCAAGGAATCATAAAGAATATGCGTCCATCACGCTCAACAGGAATCAAGATTGCTTCTTTGGAAAATTCTCCTCGATAAACAATATGCACTCCTTTTGTTAAGCGCACCTTCTTTGCTGGTTGATTGAGCTCTCGCTTGGCAAATTGATTAGCCCACGGACCAACTGTACAAATGAAATTTTTAGCAGCTATTTCATAATATTTATTCTTAAGTGTGTCGTATGCTTTAATCGCAACTGTCTTTCCATTCTCTTTAATTGTTTCACGTACTTCCATGTAATTAAAAACATCAGCGCCTTGACTTGCTGCTTGTAAAACATTCTCAAGACACAACCGCGCATCATCCATCTGGGCATCGCAATAAGAAACTCCAGCAATCAAACCCTCCTGCTTAATACTTGGAATACTTTTAAGCACATTGTTTTTTGTTAGAAATTTTCGGCGTTGTGAAGATAAGTTTCCGCTTAATACATCATAAATAAAAACACCTAAGCGGACCATCCATACTGGTCGTTTAGCATCTTTGTACATAGGAATAATAAAATCAAGTGACTTAACTAAATGAGGCGCTTTCTTTAATTGCAACGCACGTTCGGCTAAAGCCTCAGAGACTAATTTTAATTGAAATTTCTCTAAATAACGAAGCCCGCCATGAACCAACTTGGTTGACTTACTCGACGTACCGCTAGCAAAATCACCTTTCTCAACTAAAGCAACATTCAATCCTTGTTGTGAGGCTAAATTAGCCATAGCCGCCCCATTAATACCACCACCAATAATAACAAGATCGTATTGGCCGCCTTCTAATTTTTGTGTATTTCTTTTCATAATAGTTTTAAATGGTAATTTGAAAGATGATTTGGCAATAGGCAATGCAAGTTAGCCCGTAAAGATAATTAAAACCACAGTTTCAATAACCCTCATTACCCCAATAGGCCTTATCCCCATTGCCGATTGCCCACTGCCTATTATCTATCTATTCACTACCTACCACTTTTCGCGCGACCTACGGCTGCAAGCCATCCAGAATACAGCTCATCACGATCCTTTAAAGACATTTTCGGTTTAAATATTTCATTACCTTTTCTTAAATCTGTTATTTCTTTCTTATTCTTCCACATCTTAGACTGAATACCTGCTAATAAGGCCACACCTAAAACAGTAGAATCAATTACCTTTGGCCGATTAATACGGGCATTAATAATATCCGCTTGAAACTGCATTAAGAAATTATTCTCACACGCACCACCATCAACACATAGTTCTGTGATCTTTTGTTTTGTTTCTTTCTTCATTAACTCAATCACATCTTTTGTTTGATAGGCCATTGATTCAAGCGCTGCACGTACAATATGTTTAACATTTGTACCACGTGTTAACCCCGAAATAATGCCGCGCGCCTCA
>JBLINE010000143.1:0-3712 GCA_047638895.1 Lysobacterales bacterium | reverse complement strand
CAGCATGATTAAGCTTTGCGACACGCGCCTTAATATCTTCATAAACTTCATCTTCAAGTGATACTTGTTCAAGCTCACGTACTTGATGGGATAACATATCAACTTCACGTTCGCGTGAGGCGGATAAGTTTTGTAATTTAGATAATTGCTTTTGTATTGCTTTATACTCTGTGTATATTTTTGTGTAATCTGTCATTTCAGATTTATACGCAACAAGACGATCAAGGATACCTAAATGTGACTCAACGGAAAAAAGCATTTGATGATCATGAGGTCCATGAAAATCCATGAGACGCACGCCAATTTCTTTAAGTTGTGAAACCGTTACACTTTTCCCGTTAATCTTAACTTTTTTACGCCCGTCTACTTTAAAACTACGGTGAATAATCAATAATGTTTCATCCGCGGCACATAAATCTTCAACCAAATCAGAACTTTCTAACTCAGTATTAGCTAAATCAAAAACAGCTTCAACAACACAATCTTTATCCTTATCACGTACTTGAGTAGCCATTAATTTTTCACCCAGAGCAATACGTAAAGCGCCGATAACAATCGATTTACCAGCACCAGTTTCACCAGTCAAAATGTTTAAATTCGCGTGAAAATCAAGGTTAAGTTCTTCAATAAGACCAAAATTTTGGATGGATAATTGTGTAAGCATGTTGGCATTATAACAAAAATTATCCAATCGGCAATCGGTAATTACCGTAAACAAGCACTTAGTGCTGGTATTGGTTGCTTTGTGATTATTAGGGGAAACCGCTTTCTTGAAAGAGTGTTTTGAACCTATTTAAGGCCTAGTTGATGTGTTAAACCTTACATAGCGGACTTAAATGTATTTGAGAGTATTTTATGAAAATAATTGTACTTATTAGAAAAATTATTACATGCTTTTTAGTTATTGTATTTGTATCTTCCTCAGTCGGGATTGATCAATATGCATATGCACAACTCACAGCCACACCATCTAAAGTAACAATTCCCCCCATATCATCTGTATTAACACTCACAGATCCTTTTACGCCAGTGCTTCTTAAAGGGGTAAAAATTGATCCTCAAAATCCATTACAATTTAATTTCATCATAGATCAGGGCAGTCTGGCTGAAGATCAGACAGATTCTGGCATGAAAAGTGATTCTCTCAAAGACGAGTCCGCTAAACTCATTAAGTACTTTTTAGCATCACTCACCATCCCAGAGCCTGATCTATGGGTGAATTTATCACCCTATGAAGAAGAACGTATCATCCCAGAATCGTTTGGACAAACAGAGATGGGACGTGACCTACTTGCCCAAGATTATCTGCTTAAACAATTAACAGCAAGTTTACTGCATCCAGAAAGTGAATATGGCTCAGAATTCTGGAAACGAATTTATGAAGAAGCGCACGCTGAATACGGCACCACCGATGTGCCACTTGAAACATTCCATAAAATATGGATCATGCCTGAGCACGCTAAAATTTATGAAGGTGATGGTGTCGCTTACTTAGTTAATTCACGTTTAAAAGTCATGCTTGAAAAAGATTATTTGGCTCACGAAAAACATAAAGCTGTTGTTTCAAGCGAAGAACAAAATCCTTTAGACACACTAAATGAAGAAATAATGCGCGAAATTATAATTCCAGCCATTACACGTGAAGTAAATGAAGGCAAACACTTCGCCCAATTACGTCAGATTTATTCAGCATTCATCTTAGCTACTTGGTATAAAACAAAAATGAAAAATACACTCCTTAATCAAGTGTATACGGATAAACAAAAAATAGATGGCGTAGATCACAATAATCCAGAAGCTTCGAAAGAAATATGGGAAAAATACACAAAAATATTTAAAGAGGGGATTTATAACTTCATTAAAGAAGAATATGATCCTATCAGCCAAAAAATTATCCCACGTAAATATTTTTCAGGTGGTGCCATCTTAGACTCTGCTGCGCTTAACTATGCCACCATTTCACCTGAAACCTTTTCTGAAATTAGAGATTCAGCTAAACTTTTGGAAATAACAGTAGATATGGCCATGTTAGGTGATTCAGATTCACTAGCATTAGTTTCGCGTAAGACACAGCCCTATA
Source organism: Lysobacterales bacterium (assembly GCA_047638895.1). Taxonomy (GTDB): domain Bacteria; phylum Omnitrophota; class Gorgyraeia; order Zapsychrales; family Zapsychraceae; genus JANQNA01. Next base: position 1,632 of record JBLINE010000143.1, on the reverse strand, counting down.
AAACAACACAAACAAGTGCCAACGCTATAGAAAAAATTGAGATAAACAGCCTTAAACATTTAGATCCAGTCATAGAATCTCAATTAAAAGAAAATGATCGTGCTTTTTTTAAAATAATAGCTTCTGCAAACTTAGCCGACCAAGAGAAATTAATGAAAGATCACCCTGATAATGTTTATATCCAATCCCTAGAAAAGAACTCAAATAAAGAAGGTAGAACAATTTATTTAAAACTTGATAATTCTATTCAAGTTGGAGCGAAAACATTAACTCACTTCCGCTTTAAAGGTGTTCGTCCACGTAAAACTGAATTAGAAGCCCAAACATATACGGGGAAAAATAATCCAACACGTACGGCATTTATTAATGCTAAAGGAAATATAGATATAAAAACAACAAGCGAAGCTCCTTTTGGAGGACAAAAAGCAACAGAAGCAGCTCAAGAATTTAGTATGCTCAAAAAAGGGCAAAGCAATGATTTTTTAACAGATTACCCTGTGGGATGGGGAGAATTCTCTAATATTTATTTTCAAGGAAACAAATTGGGATATACCATATTAGGTATGGAAGGTGAAGATGTGCGTATATCTCGTTATACGATAGGTGAACAACTTGAGTTAGTTAACCTAAAAGAATTTGATTTTAAAATCTTAACTGAAGAACAATCCTTCTCAATTGCAAATAAGGTAGGAGAATCATTACGTCAATATCATAATCAAGGTTATTTTAACCGCTATCCACACTTAGTAAATATTGGCATAATAAAGCAAGAAGATGGCTCAATAGATATTGTTTTACGAGACCTAGATACAACACTTACACAAGAGTCCTTAGATTCTACTAACAACCTAAATCGTCAAAATATAGGATATCGATTATTAGATCTAACTTATACAATAAGCCGTCTTTATCAAACTTCACTTGATAAAACAAATCACACGGCAGATGTTAATGAATTACTCCCAAAATCATTAGAAGGTGCATTTCTAAAAGGTTACTTCGCCGAACTTGATAGCACTTCAAGTGATTTTATAAAATTAATAGAAAGTGTATCAAACAATGGATTTCAAGATCAACGTAATTCCATTTCCGCATCAACAATGAAAACTGATTTAATTGACTCATTAAAACTTAACGAAAATACACCCCATTTTGGAAGTCTTTGGAAATACTTATTTGATGTTACAGAAAATACTACATTTACCAGCGACTCAGCAAGTTTAAATCGTTCACCTAAAGTATCCCGGGAAACCGTATCATTTAATAATAATATAAGACGCAGAATATTATCTGTAATTACAGTATTATCATTTTTAATTTCCGCACCATTTTATAAAAAATTAGCACAAGAAGGAGATATTGGTTTAGCGTTTAAAGCCCAATGGGAATTTACAGAAACTTTTTTGCCTGACCTGCTTAATCAAGAAACAGTTGACCTTGAAGTGGAAAATATAGATGGCTCAATTACATTAGTGCCAACACTGACGGAACCCTTAATTAAATACTGAGTGACTACAAATGACCCTTTAGAAGCAGAAACTTTGAAAACAATTGAAAGAGAAAATTCTAACTCTAAAGCCAGTAAACTACTACAAGGAAATATCAGTGCTTTAACTAACAATCCTCTAGAAT
>JBLINE010000142.1:0-3833 GCA_047638895.1 Lysobacterales bacterium | reverse complement strand
TGGTGTGATCGGGTAAAACACGTTCTCGACGAGGATTATGTTAAAAAAAATATAAAATAAATTAAATTCTTATTTGCAAAGCTTTTTTATTTGTTAATATTATTAATATCATACGAGAGCCTTCTAACTTGTTTATTTGGTAGAAGTTATAAACGGATGATAGAAGCGGAAGCGAAATGACAAGAGATGAAATTTATGACCATCTGGCTCAAGTCTATTTAGGCAAGGGCAAGAAGGCTGAGATAAAAGAAAAAAAGAATAGATTTAATGCATGGCTTTTAATTAATATTTTAATTACAGTTATCATTTTCTCGAGTGCGTTTTATGGGCTAACTGCCTTTTTCACGCACGACGATACAAGGTTGCAAAACAGTATAATGTATTCATTGCATCATGGTGCTGTGACTATGGACTACCGTTTTGATGAAGGTTATCCGCCAGTTAAATCGTTCTCGCTTAAAGTGCCTCAAATTGATACATCAGAGTACAGTAGTATAGATTTTTCATTACGTGCACGGGAAGAGGGATCTCCGGGAATCGTTAAAGTAGTAATGAAGAACAAACGGAAGGAAGAGGCTTCGTTTTATATTCAGGGTATTGATCTTAAGTGGCAAAGTTTTTCGATAGGCTTTGAAGAGTTTAATAAGATTACGGATTTTTCGACGATTACAGATGTTACGTTTGTTTTAGAATCATGGAATGTTGACAAAAAAAGAGGACTTATTGTCATTGAAGATATTGGATTTTCTAGTTAAATAATAAGGAGAAAAAATGAGAATCATTTCTATCGCCAACCAAAAAGGTGGCTGCGGTAAAACTACAACGGCTATTAATCTAGCATCAGCACTTGCTCAAAACGGCAAACGTGTATTGTTGATTGATCTTGATCCACAAGCACATGCATCACTTGGACTTGATATTGAGAGTCAAAATAGCATGTATAATGTTATTTCAAATTTAACACCTCGTAAGCTAGATATAGATAGTGTCATTCACAATGTAGAAGAAAATTTTGATATTGCGCCTTCGAATATCTTAATGGGAACGCTAGAACAAGAATTATCGGATGAGATTGGACGCGAACTGAAATTGAAAGAAGTTATTGATCCCCTAGCTGGACGTTACGATTATATTTTAATCGATTGTGCACCAAGTTTAGGTATTTTAACTGTTAATGCATTACGTATTAGCGATGAGTTAGTTGTGCCAGTTGAAACATCACGTTTTTCAATGCAAGGGGTTATGCATATAACAGATATCGTTAATCTTGTGCGTGATCGTTTAAATCATGATGTAAAAGTACGTATTTTAGTGACTATGTTTGATTCACGTTTACGTCATTCATTTGTTATGCTTGATAAATTCCGTGAAGCATTTAAAGAAAAGATATTTAGTACGATTATTCACGTTAACGTAAAATTAAAAGAAGCAGCCGTTAATGGAAAATCGGTATCTAAGTTTGATAAATATTGTCGTGGCGCAAAAGACTATTATAGTCTTGCGAAAGAAATGATTTCGCTTGAATCACGAGTTCAAGAGAAAACTGAAGAAATATCTTCTGAAGCGGTTGAAAAAGCATTTAAAACATATACTTTTGCATCTAAGGCAGAAACGGCTAAGAAAGACGTTGTTGAGCAAGTAGAATTAGTTCAGTCTAAAGAGGCAGTAATTGCGAAGAAAGTGGTTCTAGACGCTTCTAAGGCGTTAAAAGAGGCGCCTGACGTTGAAGAAGTGAATCTAGCACCAGTATCTGAGAAAATGCAAGAAGTACTTAAAGCACAAGCTAAAGATATTTATGAAACTGTATTTTCAATCGAAGCGAGAGGTGCAAAATCTGTTTATGTGACAGGTAGCTTTAATGATTGGTCTTTAGACGATACATGTCGCTTAAAGAATTCAGCGGATAAAGGTCGTTGGGAAACGGAGATTAGTTTAAAGCCAGGTGTTTATAAATATCAATTTATTGTTGATGGTGTTTGGCAAGAAGATCCAGTAAACTCTAAGAAAGAGCGTAATTCTTTTGGTGATATAAATTCTCTTATCGAAGTGGGAACGGCTTAAGATGTTTTTGTATTCTTAAATGTTTGAATTATGTCTCTTACTGATACTTTAATTGATTCATTAATAAATCGGTTGCAAGCAACTAAGAAAAAGCGTAAAGCTTCAGCGCAGAAGAAAGCGATAGCTAATAAAAAAGAGTCTGCAGCTAAAAAAACGCAAGCAAAAAAAGAATTAGAAGCGGAAAATAAGTTAGCTGCAAAGAAAAAAGTAAATACTAAGAAAAAGGCTGTTAAGCCTAAATCTAAGCCTAAGAAAAAGACACCAGCTAAGAAAAAAGCGGCTGTTAAGAAACCTTCAAAAAAAACTTCCAAGGTAGCATCTAAGAAATCAACCATAAAAACTAAAATACCGAAAGCTGTTAAAAAATCTGTTAAGAAAGTTGTTAAAAGAGTTCTTAAGAAAGACACTAAAAAAGATAGCAATAAATTAATTGGAGAAGTGACTCATTATTTTTCAAAGATTGGTGTCATTGTGCTTAAGGTAACAGGTGTTTCAATAGATGTGGGTGATAATATTACACTTGAGCATAATGAGACATCAATAAAACAAAAGGTTGATTCTTTGCAAATTGAGAGTGTTGATGTGCAAAAGGCTAAAAAGGGACAGTTGGTTGGATTAAAGGTTAAAAAGAAGACAAGTGTTGGTGCTTTGGTGTATAAGGCCTTGTAAGGAAGGTATTTATAGTAATTTTCTTTGTATGTCCTGTTTATGTGGTATATTTATATAGATACACTTACTAACTATCACCATAAAGTTTATTATGAAAAAGAACATAAATTTACTATTTTATAATATTATAAGGTCTGATAGGTGGTCTTTATTGTCATCTAAAGGGCAGAGTATGCTTGAATATTTACTTATGTTTGCGGCCGTCGTTACAGTGTTAATTACGGCAATTGGGCCTACAGGATTTCTTACCGCAAAATTTGATCAAACTAAAACTAGTATAGCTATTGCGGAATGCATGGCTATAAGCCAATGCTTTGATATAGCATGTGATGTTGTCTGTGGGAATGGGTGTTGTGAATCTGGTGAAGATGCAAGTTGTCCTCAGGATTGTGGGGGTGTCTTTGATCCAAAAAAGGATAAATGGTGTGGGGATGGTATTCCGCAAACCAATGAAAATTGTCGTAATTGTCCTGCGGATTTCCCTCTTGAGCCATGTGGATCGTGTGGGGATGGCGGATGTGATAAGGCTTTAGGTGAAGAGATAAGCTGTCCGAGAGATTGTCCCCGTGATCCTGGTAAAAATTGTAAAAAAGATGGCAAAGTTGTCAAATGTGATAAAACATCTTGTGGGGATGGGACGTGTCAGGAAGATTATGAAGATTGTATATATTGTATAGGTGATTGTGGTGTGTGTCCTAAGTGTGGAAATGGTCAGGTGGATGGCCCAGAAATATGTGATAAGCTTGATAGGGCGAAGGACTGCACAAAGGATGGAGTTGCGGGTAAGTATCATTGTAATGCGGAATGTACGGGTTGGGATGAAACGGAGTGTAAGGTTCCACTTTATTGTGGGGATGGTATTCAATCTACGGGTGAAAATTGTTATACTTGCCCTATAGATTATGGCCCGTGTTCGCATTGTGGGACAAATGGGTGTGAAATATCAGAAAGTGAAACTTGGGTTAATTGCCCTGAAGATTGTAAAGATAGCCCGACTTGTGGTAATAGGAAAATTAATGATAAGGAGACTTGTTTAAATTGCCCAGCAGATATCGGAGTTTGTACAACGCCAGTTTGTGGTGATAAAGACTGTGAGGGTAAGG
>JBLINE010000141.1:0-3844 GCA_047638895.1 Lysobacterales bacterium | reverse complement strand
CTTCAAGCATTGCTTTACGACGATCACCATAACCTGGTGCTTTAACCGCTGCACAAGCTAATGTTTTACGCATATTATTAACTACTAAAGTTGCAAGTGCTTCTCCTTCAACATCTTCTGAAAGAATGATAAGTGGAGAACCAGCTTTAGCTACTTTTTCAAGAATTGGAAGAATATCTTTAATATTACCAATTTTTTGTTCACTTATAAGGATATACGGATTATCAAGTTCACAAATCATTTTTTCCATATCAGTCGAAAAATATGGTGACAAATAACCTTGATCAAATTGCATACCTTCTACAATTTTAAGTTCCGTGTTAATAGTTTTTGACTCCTCAACAGTAATAACACCATCTTTTCCAACCGCTTCAAATGCTTCGGCAATTTTTTTACCAATAACATTATCACTATTAGCTGCGATAGTTGCTACTTGCTCAACTTCTGTAATATTTTTAAGATTAACTTTTTTAGATAATTCGCCAATCTTAGCAACTACTTTTTCAACCGCTGCTTCAATCCCACGCTTAAGGCTCATAGGATTAGCACCTGCTGTTACGTTTTTTAAACCTTCACGATAAATAGCTTCTGCAAGTACTGTTGCTGTTGTTGTACCATCACCAGCATTGTCAGATGTTTTCTCAGAAACTTCTTTTACCATTTGTGCACCCATATTTTCATATGGATCTTCTAAATCGATTTCTTTAGCCACAGAAACACCATCTTTAGTTACCGTCGGAGAACCAAATTTACGGTCAATAACAACGTTACGTCCTTTTGGACCCATTGTTACTTTTACTGCGCGTGCTAATTGTTCAACACCGCTTAAAATTGCACGTCTTGCTTCTTCATCAAAAATTAATTGCTTTGCCATTGTTTCTTACTCCTGTCTATAAGGTATACCATTTTATTTTAATTAAAATTAACTAACGATAGCGTAAATATCATCTTCACGTACAACTAAGTATTCCTTACCATCGCTTGTGGAAATTTCATTTCCACCATATTTACTATAAATTACTTTGTCACCGATCTTGATGTTTACAGGAATTAATGTTCCGTCATCCGCTCTTTTTCCAGCGCCAACAGCTACAACTTTTCCTTCAGCCGGTTTTTCTTTAGCCGTATCAGGCAATAGTATCCCACCGCGAGAAACTTCTTCAGCTTCCATTTGTTCTACAAGTACTCTGTCCCCTAATGGTTTAATTTTCACTTCTTTCCTCCTTCAGTTATTAATAAAAAAATCGAAATTATTTTTAGCAGTTTGTTTTCTAGAGTGCTAATTCTATTCAAGATGCGCCTTTTGTCAAGAGGATTTTTTAAATTAGGAAGGAAAAAGAATTGAATAGGTCCTTTTACAAATTTACATCAATATCATTACGTGTTACTAATGCATCTGTAATCCTTAACCATTCAATAATTAATTTTGCTTTTAGGGCATCATGCTTAACTTTATTGAATCGATTATTATCAAGGGTATTTACTGATTGAATGTAGTCATTAATTGTTACCTTACCAAATGAGTAATTTTCTGTCTCATCATCTAAAACAGATTGAGCTAGTTCAATTTTCTCAAAAGCAATATCAAGTAACTTTCGCTCACGATCAATCTGTTGTGTTAAACTTTTAATGTCTGTATAAAGTTTATAATGTGTATTAACGGTCGCGAGCTTAGTTTTATTTTCATTAATCTTCGCCGTCTCATACTCACCGCGATCCACTTGATTACCCAAAGGTAACTCCATTGAAACCCCTGCAAAGAACATATTATCCTCATCCTTAATCTCTAAATCACTGCCGTCAACTTCATATCCCATCAGTAAATCAATCGATGGCAATAATTCATTCGCACCTTTTCGCACTTCAAAGGAACTCTTTTCTTCGAGTAAATTAAGGATGGCATACGTACGACTATTATCTTTAAAGTTTTTAAAATCTTCTTCAAACATTATTGAGATCTCATCATATTGAGTTGACGACTCAGGGATGATCTCTTCTTTGCCTACATAACGAATAGATTGTTCAACAAAATTACGTGCACTATAATATTTTTGCTGAAGATCAATTAAATTCTCTTTCTTGGCAAGTACTTGCAGTGAAATTTTATTTACATCAATAGGCAGAGCAATACTCGAGCTTTGCCTTTCCTTTATGTTTTCCATAAGCTTTAAATTTTCTTGATATGACGACTCACCTATTTGTAAGTTCTCATATGCCTCATACCAATTAAAGTAAGCTGTAATTATAGTAGAAAAGTAATCCTCATACGCTTCAACAACTTGATGCTTAATAACATCAATTTCGACACCAATAATTTTATCTTCTAGTCGTGTAACATGACCAAAGGCATTTTGAGCAATAGGTTGACTGATGGTAAAAGAAAAGTCCGAACTATTCGTTGTACGTGTAAATGATGGGTTTGTTGAGTATGCAGCAGTTAATTCTGTCCCTATAAGTGGAAAGAGTTTACTTAATGATATCGAGCCTTCAACCTCTTCTTTATGTTGGCTTAAAAACAAATCATACTGTGCGGCAACTGCGAGCACAATATCCTTAGCTGGTAAATTTAAATCTTTGCGATACTGCAGAGGCATTTCATCAATCAGTATTTGTTGAAATTCCGTATCACTGCGTGTGGCTAAGTTTATGTACTCATCCAATGCTAGAACCCTCTGTGAAAGCTCTTGAGCTTGAACATTTAAAGGCACACATAAAAAACAAACTATGATTAAAAATTTATACATTTTAATTAACTCTCATAAACTTATGTTGAAAATCTTTACCGACGCCATACAACGTAGGAATTAATAATAATGTGATGAGTGTACCAAAAATCAAACCCCAAGTTAAAGACAACATCATCTCAGCCAGCATCGCATCATATCCTGCAAACCCATAAGCCGTTGGTAAAACACCGGCCACAGTCGTTAATGTAGTTAAAATGACCGCTCTTAATCGCGTCTGTGCAATACGCGCCACTTGTTCGTTTGACTGCTCTTTACTCTTCTTTAAATCATAATCTTTATCAAGTTTAACAAGCATGATAATTGAATCATTAATAACAACACCCGCCAAACCTAAAGCACCAATTGCTGCATAGAAACCAAACAATAATTTACCATGTAGAAGAAAAGCTATCACGATACCAACGACGCCAAACGGAATAGCTAACATAATAATAAGAGGTTTCGATAAAGAGTTAAATAGAAGTGCTAAAACAACAAAAATAAGAAATGTCACAAGAACAATCGCATTAACCAAATCACCTTTTGATTCACGCGTGTCTTGAACCTCTCCACCAAAAGATAATGTGGTTGTTGGATATTTCTTTAAGATGCTAGGAAACACTTCTTCTTCAAGATACTCTGCCACCTCAAGCGGCGTTATCTTCGATGTATCTTTTATATCAGCATCGACAAGCGTTGTTCGTTTCAAGTCACGTCTTGATATTGAATTAGGAGACTTAATCTTCTCAACCGTCACAACATCACGTAAAGGTACCATATAGTTGCCTTTATTCTCAACTGGAAGATCAAGAACCTTTTCAATATCATCTTTCGCCTCATCAATTATGGTAAAACGAACCTGCACATCTTCATTACCATTGGAAAATTCATAAAGAACCGTTCCCTCAAGTGCTGATCTTAAAGTTGTTGCAATATCTGCTGGATTAATAGCCAATCGCTTAAGCTTTTCTCGATTAATGTCTATGCGATATTCCTCCACCTTTAAAGGTTCATCAATTTCAACATTTTCAAGAGCGACGTGATCTGCCATAATATCTGCGAGCTCATCGGCAATGGCGTCACGTAATCCATCATCATTCTGCTGAATAATCAACTCG